>NZ_JBWJZD010000034.1:0-91604 GCF_056429065.1 Bradyrhizobium sp. USDA3010 | reverse complement strand
CCCAGCGATCAACACGATCGCATCAAACAGGCCGGACATATGGATGACAGCGATCCGACCAAGCCCAGAACGCTCTTGTGCCACGGGGGCCGTCCACATATGGGTCCCTGCTTCCGCAGGGACGACAGCCCGTAGCCCGGATGGCGCGAAGCGTAATCCGGGGTCTTTGGTCCGCGGAGAAACCGTCCCGGATTTCGCTTCGCTCCATCCGGGCTACAGTCGCAGTCAATGCCTAAAATGCCGCACGCCGGTGAACACCATGGCGATGCCGTGCTCGTCGGCGGCCTTGATCACCTCGTCGTCGCGCATCGAGCCGCCGGGCTGGATCACCGCGGTCGCGCCGGCCTCGATGCAGGCGAGCATGCCGTCGGCGAACGGGAAGAACGCGTCGGAGGCGACCACCGAACCCTTGGTCAGGGGTTCTGCGAGCTTCAGCTCGGCCGCCGCATCGAGCGCCTTGCGCGCGGCGATGCGCGCCGAATCGACCCGGCTCATCTGGCCGGCGCCGATGCCGACGGTGGCGAGATCCTTGGCATAGATGATGGTGTTCGACTTGACGTGCTTGGCGACGCGGAAGGCGAATTTGAGATCGCGCAGCTCGGCGTCGGTCGGCGCGCGCTTGGTCGCGACCCTCAAATTCATGTCCTCGACCACCGCGTTGTCGCGGCTCTGCACCAGGAGGCCGCCGGCGACGGTCTTGGCGGTGAGGCCGACCGCGCGCGCGTTCGGCAGGCCGCCGGCAAGCAGCAGGCGCAAATTGCGCCGGCCTGCGATGATCGAGATCGCCTCCTCGGTCGCATCGGGTGCGATGATCACCTCGGTAAAGATGCCGATGATGGCGCGCGCCGCGTCCGCGTCGAGGGTGCGGTTGACTGCGATGATGCCGCCATAGGCCGAGGTGGAGTCGCAGGCGAGCGCGCGGGCATAGGCGGTCGCAAGATCCGGACCCTCGGCGACGCCGCAGGGGTTGGCATGCTTGACGATCACGCAGGCCGCGGTGCGCTGCGGATCGAACTCGCCGACGCATTCATAGGCCGCGTCGGTGTCGTTGATGTTGTTGTAGGACAGTTCCTTGCCCTGCAGCTGGCGTGCGGTCGCAACGCCCGGCCGCTTCTCCGGCGTGGCATAGAACGCCGCGGTCTGGTGCGGGTTCTCGCCATAGCGCAGCGACTGGATCAGTCTGCCGCCGAAGGCGCGGAAGTCCGGCGCCTTGGTGTCGAGCTGCACGGCGAACCAGTTCGAGATCGCGGCATCATAGGCCGCGGTGCGCGCATAGGCCTTGGCGGCGAGCCGCCGGCGCAGGCCGAGCGAGGTCGCGCCCTTGTGCGCGGCGAGCTCGTCGAGAACAGCTTGATAGTCGTTCGCCTCTACCACCACGGCGACGTCGTCATGGTTCTTGGCCGCGGCGCGGATCATCGCGGGGCCGCCGATGTCGATATTCTCGATGCACTCCTCGAAGCCGGCGCCTTTGTCGACGGTGGCCTCGAACGGATAGAGGTTGACCACCAGGAGGTCGATCGGCGCGATGCCGTGCGAGGCCATCGCCGCCGCATGTTCCTTGTTTTCGCGGATCGCGAGCAGGCCGCCATGCACCTTCGGATGCAGCGTCTTGACCCGCCCGTCCATCATTTCAGGGAAACCGGTGAGCTCGGAGACGTCCTTGACCTTCAGCCCGGCCGCCGCGATCGCCTTGGCGGTGCCCCCGGTCGAGACCAGCTCGACGCCATGGTCGGAAAGCACCTTGGCGAAATCGATCAGTCCGGTCTTGTCGGAAACGGACAACAGAGCGCGGGTCACGCGGCGAAGCTGTTCGGTCATCTGGGAAATCCCTGGCTGTTAAGGCAGCCGGGTAGCACGGTTTTGTGCGGCACGAAACCGGTCTCCGAGCCGGATTCCCCTGAATCTACCCCGTCATCCTGAGGAGCGCGCAGCGCGTCTCGAAGGATGCACGGCCCGGCTGGTGGCCGTCGCCCTTCGAGACGTCGCTTCGCGGCTCCTCAGGGTGACGGGTCCAGGGTCAGTTGCGTTGCCGATACACCGCCCTACAGCGGCAGTTCCGGCTCGCGGCGGGCGTTGCGGCGGGCGTTGGTGGCGGTGGCGGAGGTCGAGGAGCGCACGAAGCTCCAGCGGATGGTGGCGGCCTGCTTTGCGTCCTGCCGGATCACGATCTGGGAGGTGCGGCGCGGGCCGTCATTGCCGGCCAGGAACACGCTGTCCTCGAGGTCGACCTTGTCGTCCATCGCCTCGAAGGTCCAGACGTCCCGGTTGGGCAGCACCAGCATCACGCCGCGGGCGTCCGACAGCCGGCTCGCCTTCACCGAGGGGTGCAGATGGAAGCGCAGCGCGAAATCGGCCTCGCTGCCCTTGATGCGGCCGCCGGGTGCCGGCGAGAGCGAGTCCTCGCCCTCCATCCGGGTGCCGTCCCGGGAGATCATCAGCACGCGGCGGTGGATCACGCCGAAGCGCGAGAGATAGCCGTCATGCGAGGCGGTCAGCACGTCGCCGTCGGGGATGGCTTCGCGGTAGCTCTCGACATTGCCGGGCCCGCTGGTGACCGGCGCGCCGCGCAACAGCCGCTTCATCGCCGACAGCTCGACGAACTGGCACGACGAGGTGTCGCGATAGGTCAGCGTCGAATGCGCCGCGGTGGAGCGCGCGAACGGCCGCCAATTGTCGCGCCCCGTGTTCGGCATGCCGCAATTGACGACGATGCGGCTGACGCCGGAGGAGAGCTCGAACGACAGGCAGCCGGCATGCGCATCCTGGCTGACGCTTGCCGGCGGGGGCGGACCGGTATCGATGATCAGGGTCGTGTTGCCGGCATCGAGGCGCTGGAAGCCGGTGTGCGGCATGCTCGCCATCGGCACGCCGCGGGTGTCGTCATAGGCGAGCAGCGTCGCGACGAGATCGGACGGCGCGGTGCTCATGCCGTTGAACAGCGCGAAGCTGCCGTCGCCGTGCCGGAAGAAGCGCAGCATCGGCATCATGCGGTCGATGGCGTTGAGCAGCGCCGGCGGCGGCGCGATATTCCGTGCAGCAAAGGTCTGCCGCAGCGGCAAGAGATCGCTGAGCAGTTCGACCAGCGCGCCGGGATTGCGCGAGATGTGGCCGCCATCGGGCAGGATCTGGCGCTGCAATTCGTCCGACAGCCTGCGTGTCGCCGATTTGATGTTGCGCGCCTGGTTGGCGAGGCAGAGCGAAGCGTAGCACAGCGCGATCAACACCTGCAGGCGCGGGACGCCGTCATTCTCGTGCGTGGAGTGGCGCAGATAGCGGATCTCGCGCGCCAGCCCGCGCAGATATTTGCGGTAGAATTTTCCGTCGGTGTCGCCGAGCACCAATGGCGCCTGCGACAACAGCGAGATCACGCGCCGTGCGCGCACGTCGGCGCGCCGCTCGAGCGGCCGCTTGCGGGCCTGGTTGGAGATCCAGTCGTCGACCAGCGAGCGGGCATTGGCGCGGGTCAGCGCGGTGTCGGCGGCGCGCAGATGGCGCAGCCAGCCGAAGCCGAGCAGGGCGGCTTCCCAATCCTCCGACGGCGGCTCGAGATCGAAGATCGAGCGGCCGTGGCAGGTGACGATCTTGCCGGCGAACACGAATCGCCCTGCATAGATCTCGGCCGCGCGGGTGGCGTCGGCGGTCCGCAGGTCGTGCGGCGCGATGATCAGCCGGTCGGTGCGGCCGGGCCAGAGCCGCGACAGCGCCACCGTGCTTCCGCTGGCGCGTGCGAGCATGCTGCGGGCAAACCGGCCAGCAATCAGCGTCGAGATGCGTCTGCTTTGAGCGACCGACACGCCTAACCTTGTGGGGAGGGAATTTTCAACGAATCCTTATTTAATCCGGAAACGCGGCCAAGGCACCCTCTTGATAAACAAGAGACCCTCTTGATACCGCACGAATCACTTCGAGCTTAGAAGACTGAAGTTTAAAATCAGGATTTGACCAGCCGGGCGGCGTAAAAGCCGTCCAGCCCACCCAGCCGCGGGTCGGCGTTGGGCAAATGGCTGGGCAAGGTACGCAAATCGCCGTCGGCGGTGATGATGTCGTCGAGGCCGGCGACCTCGCTTGCCTCGACCGGCGCACGGCGCAGGCCTGATTCGCTCGCCAGCAGCGCGGCGATCGCGTGCTCGCCTTCCTCCGGCTCCAGCGAGCAGGTGCAGTAGACCAGGGTGCCCCCGGGCTTCAGCAGATTGGCGGCCTTATGCAACAGACGCTTCTGCAGGGCCGTGAGCGCGGCGATGTCGCCTTCCTGGCGCAGCCAGGCGACGTCGGGATGGCGGCGGATGGTTCCCGTCGAAGTGCAGGGTGCATCGACCAGGATACCGTCAAAGCTCGCGGCCTCCGCGGGCCATTCGGCGGCGTCGGCGACGACAGTTTCCGCCTGCAACGCCAGCCGCGTGAGGTTGTCGCGCAGCCGCGCGACGCGTGCCGGCGACCGGTCGACCGCGGTGACGTGTGCGCCGGCCAGCGCGAGCTGAGCCGTCTTGCCACCGGGCGCAGCGCAGAGATCCGCGACCCGCTTGTCCTTGATGTCGCCGAACAGCCGCACCGGAAGTGCGGCGGCGGCGTCCTGTACCCACCATTGGCCTTCGGCAAAGCCCGGCAGCATCGTGACGGAACCCTGCAGCAGTGTGCGTACGGTTCCCGTCGGCAGGATCTCGCCGTGCAGGCGGCTCGCCCATTGCGGCGCGTCCGACTTCACCGTGAGATCGAGCGACGGTTCGTGGCCGAGCGCCAGCGCCATGTCGCGCGCGGTGGCTTCACCGTAATGCGCATTCCAGCGCGCCAGCATCCATTGCGGCAGATCCAGCGTCTGCGGGCTGATCTCGTCGATCAGGCCCTGGCCCTCGCGCGCGCAGCGGCGCAGCACCGCGTTGACGAGCCCGGCATATTTCGCCGCCCGCCGGTCCGACTGTACGAGCCGCACCGACAGATCGACTGCGGCATGGTCGGGCACGTCCATCCAGAGGATCTGCGCGGCGCCGATCAGGAGCGCGCTCTGTGCGCGCGGCGCATCGGTCGGGACGCCGCGGTCGAGCAGGCGCGACAGCAGATGGCCGAGCGTGCCGAGCTTGCGCAGGATGGTCGACACCAGCCGGCGCATCAGCGCGCGGTCGCGATCGGCCAGCGATTTCAGGCCGGGATGTGCGCCGGCGCCGTCGAGCTGATCGTCGAGCGTGCGGTGCTTGTGCAGCACGCCGTCGAGGATGTCGGCCGCGATACGGCGCGCCGCGAGACCGGGGACTTCGGCAGGAACTGCAAATCTTGAAGGAGGCATGGAGCGGAGATATCTCGAAGGTGCTGAGTTACATTCGGCTCATGCCATCAACTCGAAAACACCACTGGCATGCGAATATGCCAAATGTAAGAATCGTCTTGCGGGATTTCTCGATCGTGATGCCGTCACTGAGCCGACGCCGAGATACGAAATTCGCAGGCAGAAAGTTTTGTCATGTCTGAGAAATCGCCATCGCCATTGTCGTCTCCGCCGGAACCCGCGCCGCGCAAGCCGCTGACGCCGGCCGCGCAGCGTGCGCTCGCCGAGGCCGCGGCGCGGCGCAAGGCTGCCGAGGAGCTGGCTGCGAAGGATGCGGCCGCGCGGCCGAAGGAATTCCAGGGCCCGAAGGGACCGGAACCGACGCGTTACGGTGATTGGGAGACCAAGGGCATCGCCTCGGACTTCTGACAGTCTTGCTTGACGGTCCGACTCAGATCAGTCTGGGAATATGTCCCCATACGAGAGAATAAATCCTTATCGTGGGACGGGACGTCCGCCCTTTCGCCGCTCACCCTGGGGCCGCCGCGTCTCGGCGGCCATGCCGTGGGTGTTCGTCCTCGGCATTGCCGTCGGCAGCATGCTGCCGATCCGCCGATGGGCGCCTCAATGGATACCCTTGCCGTCGCACTGGTCGTTGAGCCGGTCGCGCGATGCCGAAATGATCTGGCAGCGCGCCGGCGCGCCTGACGCTCGCCATGCCGTCGATGTCATCAGGACGATCGATGGCGACACGTTCGAGGCGCGGGTCCATCTCGCGCCGGGCCCCGATCTGTATACGCGGGTCCGGTTGCGCGGCATCGATGCGCCGGAGCTGAAGGCGTCGTGCGCGCGCGAGCTGCAAATGGCGCAAGCGGCGACAGTGGCGCTGCGCGATCTGCTCGGCCAGGGCGAGGTCGCGATCTACAATATCGGGCCTGACAAATATCAGGGACGCGTCGTCGCCGACGTCGCGACGAAGAAGACCGACAACGTCTCGGCGGTGCTGCTCGCGGCCGGCCATGCCCGCGCCTACAATGGCGGGCACCGTTTCGGCTGGTGCGGAAATTTTGCGCGCTGAGCGGTCGCGTCATCGCGGCGATGGCGCAGGACAGGCAAACAAAAAGCCGCGCAGCTGCGCGGCTTTTGTTTCGAAGCGCCCCGCGCGATCAGCGGGTGACGACGACCGTCGTGCCGATCTCGACGCGCGAATACAGGTCGGTGATGTCGGTGTTCAGCATGCGAATGCAACCATAGGAGACGAAGCCGCCGACCGAGCCGGGCACGTTGGTGCCGTGGATCGCGTATTCGCCGCCGGCCAGCGTCATCGCGGCGACGCCCATCGGATTCGCCGGCGAACCGCCTGCGATCACGTTCGGGATGCTCGGCTTGTCGCGCTTGACCTCGGCGGGCGGCGACCAGGCCGGGTTGCGGTACTTGCCGTCGATCCGGGTGGTGCCGGCCCACTGCTTGCCGGACCTGCCGACGCCGACCGGGTAACGCATCGCGTGACCGGAATCGAGAATGAGATAGAGCCGCCGCTCGTTGGTCTTCACCACGATGGTGCCCGGCTCATAATTGTCAGCGTGTATTCCGACCATTTCCGGCCGCGCCTCGGCCTTCTGCGACATCACAACAACAGCACCAAGGGTGGCAGCCAGCGCCACCGCCAACTTCATCGACATCAACCTCTCCACTTCCCAACAGCCCCTGTGAGGGAGCCAAAAACGAAGGTGCAGAGCCCTGAAAAAACCGGGCCCGCCGGTCTCGCGCACGCAATATTAACCGCGTGTCTTAACCGAGTGGTTTCACACCGGCCGCGAGACACGTCCTGATGGCGGGGAGAAAAGGAAAAGTTCGGATTAAAGTAAATGACCTGAAAACAACACTTGGCCACAAACGCGCCGCAATCGCGCCGCGCCTCTGACAATCCCGTGAAATGGCCGCGCCGAGCGTTTTGAGCCAAGCCTGTCCCGTCCGTGATGCGGAATGGATGCCGGTTCGCGTGACGAGAAAGCGAAGGGCCGCGGCGATGATCGCGCGCGGCCCTTGCTTCATGTCTCGATATTGCTGCTGCCGGATTACTTCTTGTTCTGCCTGTTCTGCACGAGGTCATCGACCACGGCCGGATCGGCCAGGGTCGAGGTGTCGCCGAGGCTGGACGGCTCGTTCTCGGCGATCTTGCGCAGGATGCGGCGCATGATCTTGCCGGAGCGCGTCTTCGGCAGGCCGGGCGCGAACTGGATGAGGTCCGGCGAGGCGATCGGGCCGATGTCCTTGCGGACCCAAGCGACGAGCTCCTTGCGCAAGGCCTCGGTCGGCTCGGTGCCCTTCATCAGCGTGACATAGGCGTAGATGCCCTGGCCCTTGATGTCGTGCGGGTAGCCGACAACGGCGGCTTCCGACACCGCCTCATGCGCGACCAGCGAGCTCTCGACTTCGGCGGTGCCCATGCGATGGCCGGAGACGTTGATGACGTCGTCGACGCGGCCGGTGATCCAGTAATAGCCGTCGGCATCGCGCCGGCAGCCGTCGCCGGTGAAGTACTTGTTCTTGTAGGTCGAGAAATAGGTCTGCTCGAACCGCGCATGGTCGCCATAGACCGTGCGCATCTGGCCCGGCCATGATTTGGCCAGGCAGAGATTGCCCGAGGTCTCGCCGTCCAGCGTCTTGCCGTCGGCATCGACGATTTCAGGCACCACGCCGAAGAACGGCCGCGTCGCCGATCCCGGCTTCAGCTTGGTCGCGCCGGGCAGCGGCGTGATCAGGATGCCGCCGGTCTCGGTCTGCCACCAGGTGTCGACGATCGGGCAGCGGTCGTCGCCGACCACGCGGTAGTACCACTCCCAGGCTTCCGGATTGATCGGCTCGCCGACCGAGCCGAGCAGGCGCAGCGATTTGCGCGAGGTCTTCTTCACCGGCCCGTCGCCGCCCTGCATCAGCGCGCGGATCGCGGTCGGCGCGGTGTAGAAGATGTTGACCTTGTGCTTGTCGACCACGTTCCAGAAGCGCGAATTGTCCGGGTAGTTCGGCACGCCCTCGAACATCAGCGTGGTCGCGCCGTTGGCGAGCGGTCCGTAGAGGATGTAGCTGTGGCCGGTGACCCAGCCGACGTCGGCGGTGCACCAGTAGACGTCGCCGTCGTGATAGTCGAACACGTATTGATGCGTCATCGACGCGAACACGAGATAGCCGCCCGAGGTGTGCAGCACACCCTTCGGCGTGCCGGTCGAACCCGAGGTGTAGAGGATGAACAGCGGGTCCTCGGCATGCATGTGCTCGGCCGGGCATTCCGTCGTCACCATCTCGGCGGCCTCGTGATACCAGAGGTCGCGCGTCGGGTTCATGTCGATCGCGCCACCGGTGCGCTTCACCACCACGACCCAATCGACGCCGCCGGTTTTGGCGATCGCGGCATCGACATTGGCCTTCAGCGGCACCTTCTTGCCGCCGCGCAGGCCTTCATCGGCGGTGATGACCACCTTCGAGTCGCAATCCTTGATGCGCTGGGCGAGGCTGTCCGGCGAGAAGCCGCCGAACACCACCGAGTGGATCGCGCCGATCCGCGCGCAGGCCAGCATGGCGTAGGCCGCTTCCGGAATCATCGGCAGATAGATCGTGACGCGATCGCCCTTCTTGACGTTCCGCGTGCGCAGGATGTTGGCCATCTTGCAGACTTCGTCGTGCAGCTGGCGGTAGGTGATGTGCTTGGATTCGGAGGGGTCGTCGCCCTCCCAGATGATCGCGGTCTGGTGGCCGCGCTTCTCGAGATGGCGGTCGATGCAATTCCAGGCGACGTTCAGCACGCCATCCTCGAACCATTTGATCGAGATGTTGCCGGGCGCGAAGGAGACGTTTTCGACCTTGGTGAAGGGCTTGATCCAGTCGATCCGCTTGCCGTGCTCGCCCCAGAAGCCGTTCGGGTCCTTGACCGAATGCGCGTACATCTCGCGATATTTGGCGTCGTTGACATAAGCGCGCTTGGCCCAGTCGGCCGGCACGTCATAAACCTTCTCGGACATCATTTTCCTCCACTCATTGCCGATCGCACACAACGCGCCGACAAGCCGTCTTGATCATTGCCGCGATTATGCGTTGCCGCATTCCGGCCGGGCAAGGAAAAAGGCTGTCACTTTCGTCGCGTGGAAGCCGCCGGACATCCCATAGGCTTCCGCATCTGATTGGGCGGTTTACCGCGCTTTGTTGACGGGAGAAACCTATGCTCTATCGCCGGCTCCGGGTCACTGGTCTCTTGGTCGTAGTGATGTCGCTCTCCGCGCCGCGCGCCCCCACCGCAGCAATGCCGCGCGCGACAACGATACACAGGCGCCGATTTTGGCGGACCGCTTCAACTGCCATTGAACGAACTGCCGGACGTCGCCGCGATGATCTGCGTCAACAATTGGTTATTTGGAGATCTGGATGGCCTTGCTCGGGCCGGCCAGAAATCTGCCGCAAGGACGCCCGTTCGCGCCGCGCGGTCCCTGCCGGCCGGACAGGGGTTCGGCCAACCTGTAGCGTGCGGATGAGGCTGCGCGCCGCGCGTGTAAGGACATGGTCTCTGACCTGATTTGCGCCGGTCCAGCCGGCCTGATCGGCTCTCCCAAAAGCCGGTTCCGGGGGTGCGATCTGGCCATTTTGACCGATCCCGGAGCGACCAAAATCAAGGCTAGCGGGCGAATGGCACCCATGAAAGGTATCTAGTAACCGTCGATAACCGATTCGCGACTCGCAATGTCGGCCCCGACGCCCTAAATCGCCAAACCGAGGCCGGACGGCCCCACCGGAACGAAGCCCGAAGCAACGGCATTACCGGGAGAACAGCGGAACAAGGCGTCTTGGAAGTATGATGGATCAGCAGAACATCGCGGCTGTGCGGCCCATGTCCGCCGATCCCGCTGTCGCCCTGGCGAAAGCGCTGGGCCAATGGCCCAAGCAGCCGCAGGCGAAGTTGCAGTCGCCCCGGGCAAGGCTCAAGCTTGACGCGGCCGCTGCCATCAAGACCTCCGTCGAGGATCTGGCGCGCGATCTCGGCCTGCGGCTCGGCGACCAGAACGAGCTGACCATCCGCCGCATCAAGCGCGGCAAGAACTATTCATTCGTTCGCGCCAACGGCTCGCGGGTGCGCGATGCGCGGACGATCCGCCGGCTACACGCGATGGCGGTTCCGCCGGCCTATCGCCAGGTGCGCTATTCCAGCGATCCGAGCTCGCATCTGCAGGCGGTCGGCCGCGATGCCGCGGGCCGATTGCAGTACCGTTATCACGCCGACTGGGAGAAGGTCCGCGAGCAGCGCAAGGCGCATCGCCTGGCCAAGCTCGTCGCCGCATTGCCGAAGATCCGGCGCAAGGTCTCGGCGTTCCTGTCCGGCGATGAGCCGACGCGCGAGTTCGCGCTGTCGGCGGTAATCGAGCTGATCGCGCGCACCGCGATCCGGCCCGGCAACGAGTCCTATGCCCGCCTCAACGGCACCCGCGGCGCCACCACGCTTCTGAAGTCCAACGTCACGCTGGAAGACGATTCTCTGGTGCTGACCTTCAAGGCCAAGGGCGGCAAGGCCGTGCGCAAGGAATGCGATGCGGCCAAGCTGGTGCGTGCGATCGGCATTCTGCGCGGCGTCCCGGGCAAGCGCATGTTCCAGTATTACGACCGCTCCGGCGTGGTCCGCGCTGCCTCGACCACGGCGGTGAATGCGTTCCTGCGCGAGCTCGCCGGCATCAAGATCTCGCTGAAGGATTTCCGCACCCTGATGGCCTCGGCCGTCGTCGTGGAATCGCTGTCGCGGATCACGCCGGCCGCCAGCCAGCGCGGCCGCAAGCGCCAGGTGCTGGACGCGATCCGCGCCGCCGCCGACCAGCTCTCCAACACGCCGGCGATCTGCCGCAAGAGCTATGTCCACGACACCATCGTCACGGCGTTCGAAGACGGCATCCTCGAGCGCTTCGCCGCAACGATGGGCGGTTACCGCACCCAGTCCAAGCGCGAGCAACTGCTGGCGCAGGTGGTGATGGCGGCCGGGGCGTAAGCCACCGCAAACTCCGCCGTCGTCCCGGCGAAGGCCGGGACCCATTACCCCAAATGTTGATTGCGGAAACGAGCTGCGGCCACAGCGCCCTAACAATGCTCGCCTGTGGTTATGGGTCCCTGCTTTCGCAGGGACGACGGTAGCGTTCGTGGGACACTACAGCCCGCCCATCTTGCAGACGTATTTCCATTCTTCTGATGTCACCGGCTGCACCGAGAGCCGCGAATATTTCACCAGCGCCATGTCGGCGAGCTTCTTGTCGGCCTTGATCGCGGCCATCGTCACCGGCGTCTTCAGCGGCTTGTCGGCCTTGATGTCGACGCAGACGAACTTGCCGGTCTTGTCGGTCGGATCGGGATAGGCTTCCTTGATGATCTCGGCGATGCCGACGATCTCCTTGCCCTCGTTGGAATGATAGAAGAACGCCTTGTCGCCCTTCTTCATGTTGACGAGGTTCTGCCGCGCCGTGAAGTTGCGCACGCCGGTCCAGGCTTCGCCCTTCGCGCCCTTGGCGACCTGCTGGTCCCACGACCAGGTCGACGGTTCGGATTTCACCAGCCAGTAATTCATCGCAACTCACCCCGTTCTCGATCGCTCATCGCGCGGCAATCTACAGGCAGCCGGATGCCCGCGACAAGCGCGGGCAGCTGATGCCAGAGCGTTTTCGAGCAAAGTGGGCACCGGTTCGCGTGAAGAAAACGCGTCAGATAAGAAGCTCTCGCGCTCACTGCTTCAAATACCGATCGAAGAATTTGGCGATGTCGGTGAAGGCTTCCTTGGTCTCGGGCGCATCGACGTTCATCTGGTACTGCGCGTGGGATTGCCCCTCATAGACATTGAGATCGGCGATCACGCCGGCGCGGCGCAGCTTGCGGTGCGTGCGAACCGTGTTGCTGAGGAACAGGTCGCGCGTGCCCGATGTCAGGATGGTCGGCGGGAAGCCCTTGAAGTCGCCGTAGATCGGCGAGATGTAGGGATTCTTCAGGCTGGTGCCGTTGGCATAAAGCTTTGCCGCGCGGCCGAGCCATCCGTCCCAGGTCACCAGCACATTGTCGACCCACTCATTGCTCGCGTAGCTGTCACCGATCTTGTCGATGTCGGACCATGGCGTACCCGGCGCGATGGCGGCCGGCAGCGGCAGCTTCTCGTCCCTCGCCCGCAACACCATCGCAAGCGTCATCGCGCCGCCGGTCGAGGTGCCGAAGATCGCCAGCCGGTGGCGCTCGTGCGATTTCAGGACTTCCTTCCAGACCGCCATCGCGTCGTCCATTGCAGCCGGATAGGGAAAGTCCGGCGGCATCCGGTAATCGACCGAGATCACCTTGTAGCCGCCAAAGCCGGCCATCATGATGGCTTCCGGCAACGCCGCTTCGCCGGGGCCGAACACGTAGCCGCCGCCATGCACGTGGATCAGCAGGCGCCGCCGGTTCTCGAGCGCGATCTTGTTCGGCGTCACGACGTAGCAGTGCACGCCGGCAATCCTGGTTTCCTCGACCTTGACGCCGAGCTTCGCCTTCATGGCCGGAATACCCGCGATCAAAAGCTTGGCGCGGCGGTCGATCAGCTCCTTCCACTCCGCAGGGGTCTTCGGATCGGCGTTGAAATGCGGCGGGTAGGGCGTGCCGATCATCGCCTGCATCTCCGGGGAGACGTCACTTGAGGGATTGCCGATCGATTTGAGCGGGGCGACCCGCTTGCCGTCCTCGGCGTTCGCCGCGGCCTCGCGCTTGGCGAGTTCGTCGTACGGGACGGCCGTTTGCGCGCGCGTGGTGGCGCAGGAGGTGGCGACGGCAAGCAGAATGCTGATCGAAACGATAACGTGACGCGGTTGACGCATGTACTTTCCCCAAGTTCGGTTTCTTGTTGTTGGAACGGGATCCGACGGTCGCCGCCACGCTATCACAGTGCGCATGATCTCTGCGCGGAAGTCAGCGCCGTCAAGCGCGACAGCTCAGACCCGCTATAGGTGGTTGAACCCGATCTGGGGAATCTCGCCGGCGGCGAGGTCCAGGAAGCTCCGAATGCGCGGCGCCATCAGCCGTGCGCTGGGATAGACCAGCTGCACCGGTATCGGCGCGACTTCATAGTCCCGCAGCACGCGGAGCAGGGACCCCGCCGCGAGTTCACCGGCAACCTGGTAGGACAGCACCCGCGTCAGGCCCATGCCGTCACGCGTCAGTCCGATCGCCGTCTCGGCGCGGTTGACCTCCATGCGGCTCGACACCTTGACCTTCTGCGGACCGCTTTGCTTGTGCTGGAACGCCCAGGCCGCGGGGCTCGCCTGATTGACGAAGGTCACGGCGTGATGCCGCGCGAGATCGTCGGGTCTGCGCGGCCGGCCGTGTCGCTTCAAATAATCGGGGCTGGCGACGACAATGCGTCGGACTTCCCCGACGCGCCGGGCCCTCAGCGAGGAGTCCGTCAGATGGCCGATCCGCAGCGCGATGTCGATTCGCTCGTCGATCAGATCGACGAGACGATCCTCGAGCGCCAGTTGCAGCGTGATGTCGGGGTGACGTTCAAGGAATGTGCGCACCAGCGGTGCGATGTGACGGCTGCCGAACAGCGTCGGCGCCGAGAGCTTGATGTTGCCGCGCAGGCTTGCGGCCTCGCCGATCGCGCCGTCGATCGCGTCGTCATAATCGGCGAGCAGGCGGCGCGCCTGCGCCGCTAGTCGCGCGCCGGCGTCGGTCAGCGACAGCTTTCGCGTGGTCCGTTGCAGCAGCCGGGTGCCGAGGCGCCGCTCGAGTTCGGCGACGATCCGCGTCGTCGAGGAGGGTGAACGTGCGAATTTTCGGCCGGCGGCCGCAAACTTTCCGCTGTCGACGATCGCGAGAAACAGGCGGAGCTCCTCGAGCCGGTCCATCGTCATCCCTCCCCGATTGTTCTGAGACACGGAATGATCTCTGCTGAAATCGGGCGATTGTGCCAACACGCAATTGTGTGAACGCTGGCGGCTCGCAATGCGAGGAAACGACATGCTGCTGGATCGCCGGACGTTTACGACCCTGGCCGCGGCTTCCGTCACGGCCGCGACGGTGCTGCCCGATCGGTCGCGCGCGGCAGGCCGCCCGCCGTTCCGGGCGGTCGCCTTCGACGGCTTCCCCGTAATCGATCCCCGTCCCGTGTCCGTCCGGCTGGAGGAGATGTTCCCCGGCATGGGCGCGCAGCTGAGCGCCGTGTGGCGAACCCGGCAATTCGAATACAGCTGGCTCAGGACGCTCGGCGGGCAATATGCCGACTTCTGGCGGGTCACCGAGGACGCGCTGGTGTTCGCTGCAAAGGCGATGAAGGTCTCGCTCTCGCCCGAGCAGCGCGACCGTCTGATGCAGTGCTACCTGGAACTAAAGGCGTGGCCGGACGTCGTGCCGGCGCTCGTGCAGCTTCGCGCCGCCGGCCTGCGCATGGCGTTTCTCTCCAACTTCACCGCACCGATGCTGGACGCGGCGATCAGGAATTCCGGGCTCGAGGGTCTGTTCGAAGATCACCTCAGCACCGACAAGGTCGCTGCCTTCAAGCCGGATGCACGCGCCTATCAAATGGGTGTCGACGCGTTTGGACTGAAGAAGGAGGAGATCGTCTTTGCCGCATCCGCCGGATGGGACGTCGCCGGCGCAAAATGGTTCGGTTATCCGACCTTTTGGGTCAACCGCAGCAACGCGTCAGCTGAGGAACTCGGCGTGACACCCGATGGAGCGGGGGCCGAACTGCACGACCTCGTCGCCTTCGCGACGGCGCGCTGATGAGAACGCTCTTGAACGAAACGGTCGCCGTCTCGCGTGGAGAAAACGCGTCACCGCGACAAGCGCTAACCTTCGGCCTTGAACGGCCGCGTCAGCAGGCCTTCGATCGCGTCATCGATCGTCAGCCGGTCGCTCAGGATCGCCGCGACTGCGTTTGACACCGGCATATCGACCTTCCGCGCGGCGGCGAGCTCGCACAGCACCGGCGCGGTGAATGCGCCCTCGGCGAGCTTGCCGACCGGCGCCGCTTCACCGCGGCCGAGCGCGAGGCCGAGCGCGAAATTGCGCGATTGCGCGGTCGAGCAGCTGAGCAGGAGGTCGCCCAATCCCGACAGGCCGGCGAGGGTTTCGGTGCGCGCCCCGCAGGCACGGCCCAATCGCGCGAGCTCGCTGAAGCCGCGCGTGGTCAGCGCCGCGAGCGCGGAAGCACCGAGATTCCTGCCAACGACGATGCCGGCGGCGATCGCCAGCACGTTCTTGGCCGCGCCGCCGATCTCGACGCCGCGCACGTCGGTGGTGTGATAGGGCCGGAAGGTCGCCGAGCCGAGCGCCTGGACGAGCGCACGTGCCAGCGCCTCGTCCCTGGTGGCCAACGTCACGGCCGTCGGCAATCCGCGCGCGACGTCGTCGGCAAAGCTCGGTCCCGACAGGATCGCGGGCACCGCGCGCGGTGCTGCTTCCGCGATCACCTCGGTCATGAATTTGTGCGTGCCGTGCTCGATGCCCTTGGCGCAGGCGATCACAGCTGTATCGGGCGCAAGATGCGGCGCCAGATGACTGACCGCGGCGCGCAAATGCTGCGCCGGAGTGACCGCGAGAATGATGTCCGCGCGCGCGGCAGCGGCGATATCCGATGTCACCGCGATGTCGGGATGCAGCTGGACCCCAGCCAGCCGTGGATTGACCCGCGTCGCCTGGATCTGCGCGGCATGCTCGGCATTGCGCGCATACAGCGTCACCCTGCGCCCGGCGCGTGCGGCGACCTCGGCCAATGCCGTGCCCCAGGCACCGGCACCGATCACGCTGACGGATATATGCGCGGGCATCGGAACCCCTCAGCTCAGTTGTGCTCCCTCGCCCCGCTCTTGCGGGGAGAGGGTTGGGGTGAGGGGCTGTATCCGCGGGCACCGGGCATGTGGAGCGTCCCCCTCACCCGGATCACATCTTCGATGTGATCCGACCTCTCCTCGCGGGCGGGGCGAGGTGAAGGAGTGTCCGCGGCGCACCTCGGCAAACATGACTCAATATCCGGCGCGGCTGTTGGCGTAGCCCGCCGGCGCCTTGGCGTTGGCATCGAGCAGCCAGCGTGCCCGCGGCGGCGCTTCCAGCGTGTCGGTGAGGCCAAGCGCCATTCGCTCGGCACCGGCCCAGGCGATCATCGCGCCATTGTCGGTGCAGAGCGCCGGCGGCGGGATGATCAGCGTGGTCTGCGCTTTCGCCGCGACATCCTGCAGCGCGCTGCGAATGGCGTGGTTGGCGGCAACGCCGCCGGCCGCGACCAACGCGCGCGGCGTGCCGAAGCGCTCCTGGAACAACCTCAAGCCCACGGTCAGCCGATCCGCGGTCGATTCCAGCACCGCGGCCTGGAAGCTTGCGCAGAGGTCGCTGATGTCCTGCGGCTCGAGCGGCTCCAGCCGGCTCGCTTCATTGCGCACCGCGGTCTTCAATCCGGACAGCGAGAAATTCGCATCGGGACGGCCGAGCATCGGGCGCGGAAACGCAAACCGCGTCGGGTCGCCGCCGGCCGCGGCGCGCTCGACTTGCGGCCCGCCGGGATAGGGCAGCGACAGCATCTTCGCCACCTTGTCGAACGCCTCGCCCATCGCGTCGTCGACCGTGGTGCCGAGCCGCACATATTCGCCGACGCCGACCACGGCGACGATCTGGGTGTGGCCGCCCGAGGCCAGGAACAGGCAATAGGGAAACGCCAGCGCGCAGGTCAGCCGCGGTGTCAGCGCGTGCGCCTCGAGATGGTTCACCGCGATCAGCGGCGTGTCGTGCACCATCGCGATTGCCTTCGCGGTGGTGAGACCGACGATCACGCCGCCGATCAGGCCGGGGCCGGCGGCAGCCGCGACCGCCGACAATTGTGCGTAGCCGACGCCGGCCTCCTTCATGGCGGAGGCGACGATCCCGTCGAGCAGGTCGACATGGGCACGCGCGGCGATCTCCGGCACCACGCCGCCGAAGCGGGCGTGCTCGTCGGTCTGCGAGTGCACGACATTGGAGAGGATTTTCGCCTGTCCGTCAGCCTGGCGCTCGACCACCGCGGCTGCGGTTTCATCGCAGGTGGTCTCGATCCCCAGCACCAGCATCGGTGGTTCGTGTCCCAATTTAGGCCCTTGTGCTACCAGCTTGATCCGGACAGGCCGGAACCGGTTTCCGGCAAGATCATATTCATCAGAATGTCCCCTCCGGGGTAGCATTGCGAGGTCTTAAAGTGCAATCGGTCGGCAAGGTCCAATTCGCAAGCCGGGAGACCTGATCCGTGACCATCCTTGTCACACGACCGCATCCGGACAACGAAGCGACGCTCGCGACGTTGCGCCAACGCGGCTTTGAGGCCGTCGCGGCACCGGTGCTGCGCTTCGAGGCGTTACCGTTCCATGACGACGACGCGGATTATGACGCGGTCATCCTGACCAGCGCCAACGCGCCGCGCGCAATCGATCTCGCCGGCAGCCGGCTGTTGCGGCTGCCGCTGTTTGCGGTCGGCGCGCACACCGCCGACGCGGCGCGCGCCGCGGGCTTCGACAAGGTGATGGTGGCCAAGGGCGATGCGGTGAGCTTGCGCGATCTCGTGCTCGCGCGGGTCAAGGCAGGCGAACTGGAGGCCTCGGCCACATTGCTCTATCTCGCCGGTGCCGACCTGTCGCGCGATCTGGCGGGCGAGCTCAGCGAAACCGGCCTGAGCGTCGTCACCCACACCACCTACCGGATGGCGCCGGTGGCCAGCTTCCCGACGGAAGTCAATGACGCCTTCCTGGCCAACCGGATCACCGCGGTGCTGCATTATTCCCGCCGCAGCGCGCAGGCGTTCCTGGACACAATACGGGCCGACGGAATCGAGATTTCGGCGCTCGCGCTGCCGCAATGCTGCATCTCGGCGGCGGTCGCCGCGGTGCTCCATGACGCCGGCGCGACCAAGGTGGTGGTGGCGGCACGGCCGGACGAAAACGCCCTGCTGGAGGCGCTCGGCCGCACCCTGCGGCCGTGAGCGGAATAATTCTTTCGTCTGACCATGATGTTAGGCAATGCTCCGTTTTTCGGATCGTGCTCTAAGAACCTGGGCCGATTCTGATGGAGCGTCTTCAAGCGAAGTGGGGACCGGCTCGCGTTAAGAAAACGCGACCAAAAGGATAAAAGCATGATCCAATTCAATCGGATAGGATCATGCTCTAGAATGTGCGGCCAGTAGTTTTGAGGACCCTCGCGATGGCTGAAGAAAGGCCCGACGACCCAGGACCTTCGCCGGATTCCCGGCCCAAGCGCGCGCCGCCGACCATCGATCTTCAGGCAACCGAGATCTCCAGCGAGCCGCCAAGGGCGGAGGGGGGCGAGGAAGCCGACAAAGATACCGACAAGGCAGCGGAGGCGGCTGCGGCTGAAGCGGAGCCCCATCCGGATCCTGCTCCCCACGCAGAACCGCAGCCCGAGGCCGCCCCCGCGGCAGCCGGGGCCGAGCCGTCGCGGCCGGTGTCACCCTGGGTGGTGGCGCCGGTATCGGGCGCGGTCGCGGCAGCGCTGGTGATCGGGGTCGGCTGGCTGCTCGGCTGGCCCGCGGTGCCGCCGGCGTCCGCGCCGCAGCCCAGTGCCGCAACGGTGGACGAACTCGGCAGGCGCCTGACCGCGCTTGAAGCAAAAGCGAGCAGGCCGGTCACTGCGGCCGCCGATCCCGCGGCAACCGCGCGGCTGGAGGCGCTCGACAAATCGATCGTCGCGTTGCGCACCGAGCTCGCCGCCACGCGGGCGCAATCCGACAAGCTTGCGGCGGCGGTCAATGATGTGAAGGCCGCGCCGCGCGATGGCGCGGCTGCGCCTGACATCTCCGGCATCACGGCACGCATCGACAAGGTCGAGGGCGCGGTGAAGGCGCAGGGTGCCGCGATCGCCAAGCAGGATAGCAAGATCGCCGACACCAAGGCCGAGGCGAAGGCGGACGACGTGCCGCTGCGCCGTATGGTGGCGGCATCGTTGCTCGACGTCGCGGTTCGTCACGGCGATCCCTATGCCTCGGCGCTCGAGGCCGCGAAAGCGATCGCCGACAATCCTGACGTGCTGAAGCCGCTCGACGTCTTCGCCGCGTCAGGCGTGCCTAGTCCGAACAGGCTGTGCCGCGATCTGATCGAGATCGTGCCGCAACTCGCGCCGCCGCCGGCGGACGCCGCGGCGGCCAACGCCGGGCTGGTCGATCGTCTGCAGGCCGGCGCTTCCAAGCTGATCCGCATCGAGCGGACCGACGGCACCGGGACCGACCGCGGCAGCATCGTCGCGCGCGTGACATCGGCCGCCGTGCATAATGATCTCGCATTGACCGAGCGCGAATTGAAGTCGTTGCCGCCGGCCGATCGCACCGCGGCGCAAGCCTGGCTCGCCAAGGTGGACGCGCGCCGCGCCGCGCTCGACGCGTCGCGGAAATTTGCCGACAACGCCATGGCGGCGCTCGCCACGGTCAACCAGTAAGTCCTTGCAATAGGTTCTCGATGATCCGGATCATTCTGTTCCTGCTGCTGATCGCGCTCGCTGCAGCGGGTGCGGCCTGGTTGGCCGATCAGCCCGGCGATCTCGTGCTGAATTGGGGCGGTCTGCGCCTGACGTCCAAGCAGCCGATGTATCTGCTCGGCCTCGTCATCGTCGTCGCGATGGTCGCCGGCGTGATCCTGCGCGGCCTGTGGAAGATCCCGGGCCATGTCCGCCGCGGCAGGCGCGAGCGGCGCCACGCGCGCGGCCGTCACGCCATCACGCAAGGCTTGCTCGCGATCGGGCATGGCGATTCGTCGGCAGCGCGCGCGCATGCCGAGGTGGCACGGCGCCACGCCGGAGGCGATCCGCTGGCGCTATTGCTGCACGCGCAATCGGCGCAGCTCGACGGCGATCGCGACGGCGCGCAGCGCGCCTTCCGCGCCATGGCGGAGCGCGCGGACACGCGGCTGCTCGGCCTGCGCGGCCTGTTCATCGAGGCGCAGCGCGCCGACGATCCGGTTGCGGCCGTGATGATTGCCGAGGAAGCGCTGAAGATGTCGCCGTCCTCGTCATGGGCCTCGCATGCGGTGCTCGGTTTCTGCTGCGCCAAGGGCGATTGGGCCGGCGCGCTGTCGATCATCGACAACAACCAGGCCGCCGGGTTGATCGACAAGGCGACCTATCGGCGGCAACGCGGCGTGCTGCTCGCGGCGCGTGCGCTCGAGTTCGAGACCGTCGATCGCGACCTGTCGCGCTCAAGCGCGATGGAGGCGCTGAAGCTGGCGCCGACGCTGATCCCGGCCGCGGTGCTTGCCGCCAAATTCGAGAGTGAGGCGCATCAGGTGCGCCGCGCGATGCGGATCGTCGAGACCGCGTGGCTGGCGCAGCCGCATCCCGATCTCGCCGATGCCTATTCGCACGTGCGGCTCGGCGATGCCGCGCGCCAGCGCCTGGTGCGGGTCGAGACGCTGGCGGCGAAAACGCCCGGGCATATCGAGGGCGCGCTGGCGATCGCGCGCGCCGCGATCGATGCCGCCGAATTCGCCAGGGCGCGTTCGGCGCTGGAGCCGTTCACGGCGGCGCCGACGCAGCGCGTCGCGCTGTTGATGGCGGAGATCGAGCGCACCGAGCATGGCGACAGCGGCCGGGCGCGGGCCTGGACCTTGCGCGCGGTGCGCGCGCTGCACGATCCGGTGTGGACCGCGGACGGCTATGTCTCCGACCGCTGGCGTCCGGTGTCGCCGGTCACCGGCCGTCTCGATGCCTTCCAGTGGCAGACGCCGGTGGCGGCGCTGCCGTCCGACAAGGGCCATGCGATCGAGCCCTCGCCGTTCGAGGAGGCGATGCTGGCGCCACGCCGGGTCGAACCGCCTAAGGAACTGGCCAGCGAGCCGCCCCCGCCCAAACCGGCTGAGCCGGTCGAGGCCAAGGTCGAGGTCAAGCCCGTCGAGCCGGCCACGTCGACGGCGCAGGATAACGCCCCGCTGCCGGCGGCTATCGAGGCTGAGCCAACCCCCGCCGACCCGCCCGCATCGGAGCCGGCTCCGCCGCCGGCCGCCGAATCGGCTCCCCCGGCGCCCGCCGCCCTGTTCCGTTCCCGGACCGACCTGCCGAAGGCGGCGCCTGCGCCGATTCCGGCCGTAATCCCGATCGTCCGGGCTCCCGACGACCCCGGGGTCGACGAGGACGGCGCCGTGGACGAATTTGCGGAACAAATCGGCCCGCCCAAGGCCCAGATCGGCGGTTGGCGTGGATTTCTGTCACGTTTGGGAAGCTAATCGGCGGTTAGATAACCGGTGTGCGGTTCAATAGCTGCGTTTTCCTTGCCAATCGGGGTCATGCCCGATATCAGGTGGCGCGCTGTCAGGCCGTTGCCGAACGGTTCGCCGCAATAGCTCAGTTGGTAGAGCACGTCATTCGTAATGACGGGGTCGGGGGTTCGAGTCCCTCTTGCGGCACCAGTTTTCAAAGAACATCGCCCGCCTAGATCCGCACGCCGCACAGTCCGCTCATGATCGCGACCGCGATCAGCCCGCCGGCGGCGAGGCCCGTTGCCCAGATCCGGTTGGCGAGTGTGGCGGCCACGCCATGCGCGATCAGGACGCCGCGTAATCCCGACGTCAGATGCGCGAGCACGAAGAACACGCCGAGTGCGTAGTGTGGCACCAAGCGGATGCTCCAGGCGTCGTGGATCAGGCCGGTCGGCGCGCCCGACGCCCAGGCCCAATTGGTGTCGATGTGGTGCACGGCCCGCGCCGAGATGAACGCGGAATTCAGATGGGTGACGATGAACGCCGCGAGGTAGACGCCGGAGCCGATCTGAAACACGCGGAATGCGTCCGCCGGCCGCGAGCTCCAGCGCCAGGCGAGCCGTACCCCGACGACGAGCTGGAACAGCATCAAGGCGACAAGCACCGGCTCGACCACTGATGATCGATAGACCGTACGGCCCATCTTCATCACGGCGGCATGAACCTCGGGTCCGAGCAGGCCGAGCAGATGATTGGTGAGGTGAAACGCGACATAGAGAAGGATGACCGCCGCGGCGATGCCATGCGTCACACGCCATCCGGCAATGGACGGAGCAATCGGGGCTGATGTTGCCGGCCGCTCTTGCTCGCCGGCGAGCAGTACATAGAGACACGCGGCGAGCCAACCCGCGACCCAGACGAGCTCGTCGCTGACATGGATATGCAGCAATCCAAGACCGACGCCGGTCAGCACGAACAGTGGCGGCGCGGCGATGCTGATATACGCAAGCCGCCGGGCACGCAGCTCGAACGACGAAGGCGCTGGCTTGGTCATCCAATAGGCGCAGGCCAGACCCAGCAAGGGCGCGGTCGTCGCAGCCAGCAGGAGCAGTGCCGCCAGAACCATCCGGCCAGGCGATGGCTGGCCGCTCGCAGGAGGGACCGCGAGATGAAACCCATCGAGCAGGAACGGATAGACGATCGCGCCGGCGACCGGGATCATCGAACGGAGCTTTTCGGCGGTCGCATTCGCCAAGCCATCGTCGCCGGGCCGTACGCGACCTTGTTCAAGTGCACTCACTGAGTTCTCCAGAGTTCAGGCGTCGTGCGAAGGAGAAACCCAAACCGACGAATCTATTCCCGGCTCCTCATCTGCGGCGCAGCGCACAAGCCAGGGCTGTAGACGACGGCGTGCGCGGGCAAACGGCGTTGCGCCGAGGCCATGTCTCAAGACGCATGACCGTACAGTGTGATGCCGGCCCACCGGTAGGACCAACAATCCGACTGGACCATGCCAAGCCGTTGGCAGCTACCGTCCTGCTGGCGTGATGCTTTTCATGAGATCCTGGGCCCGACTCGGCTGGTCTCCCGGCAAGGGCATGATCTCGTTCGGACCGGGAAAGGAGGCTCCGATCATTCTTTCGCGTTGACAAGCGATTCAATGCGCCGCGATTGCACGATGGCGTCGCCGAGTTCCACGAACGCTGCAAGGTCTCGAGGCGCTGCCGCCAGCCCAGTCCCATCGGCACCACCGGAACGGGGAGCCCATATTGCGCGGCTCTCCAGAAGATAGACGCCGTAAACCGCTTCGATCCCGGTGTAGGCGTTGGTCCTCAATTCTTCTTGTATTGAGTAAGCCGCCAGCGCGGCGTTGGTGGCAATCGACGTCTCGATCAAGGCTTTTCGATATCCTGGCTCGTGTACCACCGCTGGCCCGAACGCGGCGACCAGCTTTCTCTCGGAAGTCTGCACCACGACCAGCGCACCGTCGAGAATGCTGCGAAGCGAACGCTTGGTCGCGAGCGGCAAGTATTCACGCGGATTCAGGAACACATCGACGGCTGTCGTGAGCGCGCCGCATCCGCTGTGGCCGAGCACGACGATGAGCTTGAGGCTCCCGCCAAGATTCTCGACGGCGTATTTGAGGCTTCCAAGCACCTCTATTCCGAGCCCGTTGCCCGCGACGCGGACCACGAAGAGATCATTGGGCCCTTCATTGAAAATGAGTTCAACGGGTACGCGGGCGTCAGAGCAGCCGAGCACGGCGGCGAACGGTCTTTGCTTCGGTACGGAGCTGTCGGCCGGCAGGCCCAGGTCACGCAGATCGACCGGGATGATCTGCTGTACCACGCTCTCCCCCTCGTCGTAGTCAAGGAACGTGGCAAAGCTTTTGTTACCCTGCTCCAGACGGAGCAAAGCCGCATGACTGTCCGGCGGGGTTGGCCTGATCGAGCCATCGTCGCTGCTGTAGCGATACGTGATATCGAAGGTCTTCATAAAAGCCGCGCTGCGCTGGGATATTCAGGCAAGCAAATGCGACGTACACAACGAACAGAACCTGCAATCCCATTGAACGACCCAACGGAAAGCCGCCGTCGATCCAGATCAAGGCTGCTGCAAGGCGGGGATGGCGGAGATCACTCTGTCCAGGACGCCGCCGACGTGGCGGCGCTGTTGCGGCTGATGATCACATGGAGACGAATGCGGCACGCGACGGCTGCGTGAAGCAGCTCACATAGTGGCTCGGACGACGTGGCTAGTCTCCCGCCACCAACGGGAGAACAACAATGCGCAAACTCGTCCTGATCACGGCGGTGGTTTTGGCTTCCGCTTCCGCGCAGGCCGGCGAACGAAGCCTGTCGTTGGGCGGGGCAGGGTCGCTACCGGCCGCCGCGTCGAATTCGGTCAATACGGCGGGCAAGGTCGCCGATGCGCCGTCGGTGCCCGCCGTCGAAGCGCCACCGAAGCCGCCGGAGGCGCCAAAATATGTCGAGCGCGCCGCGCCCGTCGCGGCGCCAGCTCCCGCTCCGCAGCCGCAAGCCCAGCCGGCCGTGCCGCAGGCGCCGGTGCAACAGGCCAACGTCCAGCCGCAGGCGGCGCCCGACGCCAGGCCGGCCGGCGAGCAGCGGGTGACTTCGTACAGGTCGAGCCGTCGCCGCCACGCGCGACGCTGGACCGAGGGTCGCATCATGGGCGAACTGCATCGCCACAGGATTTACTGGTAGCCGCGCGTCGAGTTTTATCATGCCCGGGCAGGCGCGCGAGGCGCGCTTTCAAGCAATCGGCCCGGGCATCCACGTCTTTGCCTGACGGGTCAAGTTGCCCTGTCGCGCGCCGGCATCCGCAAGCTACTTTGCATGGGGTTGTTTTCGATATTTTGGTGGGAGCCGCAGCCTCCGGGCGCGATCGCGCCACTCAGCGCATAGGCGTTCAAGGTCGTTCGGCCGTGCCGGGCTAGCACACGGTGGCCGCGATCAGAAAGCGAAAGCGCCCCTGGATCGGATCCAGGGGCGCTTTGCGTTGAGCGTGTTCGCGGCGTTAGTCGGCGACCGTCTGCACGACGTTGCCGATTGGCCGGCCCGATGCGACCGGCTTCTCGGTCTTCGCCATCATCGCGTCGTATTCCGGCAGCGTCTCGATCTGGCTCTTGGCCTTCATCCAGACCACCTTGTAGCCGCCCGCCTTTAGCTTGCGCAGCAGTGTCGGCAGCGCCTGCGCGGTGTGCTTCTGCAGATCGTGCATCAGGATGATGCCCTTGTGCTCCTTGTCGAGCTTGGTCATCACGTTGTTGATGACTTCGTCCGAGCTCTTGGACTTGAAGTCGTTGGAGTCGACGTCGACCGAGAACATCGCGATGTTGCGGGTGCCGAGATAGGCTGTGGTCGCCGGCGTATGCGCCAGCGCCGGGAAGCGGAAGAACGGAGCGGGGTTCGCACCCAGCGCCAGCTTCACCGCGCTGAAGCCCTTCTCGATCTCGTCCTTGGCCTGCTGCTCGGTGATCTTCTTGCTCGCCAGATGCGCGTGCGACCAGGTGTGGGCGCCGATGGTGTGGCCGGCGGCGGCGACTTGGCGGAGGATGTCCGGGTGATAGGTGGTGTGCAGGCCGATCGGGAAGAACACCGCCTTGGTGCACTCGTCCGCCAGCGCCTTGAGCACGGCGGGCGTGGTCGGCCACGGACCGTCGTCGAAGGTCAGCACGACCTCCTTGTCGGTCAGGAAGTCATATTGCTTGTACTGCAGGAAGCCGAAGCCGGGGCCGCCTGTTGTGTCGACCACGACGGTGCGGCTGATGCCGAGCGCGTCGGGATTGGCGCATCTGGGTGCGGCGGCAACCGGGGCCGGTGCGGGGGCTGCGGCCGGGGCTGGCGCCTGGGTGGCATCGGCGCGCTTCGACAGCGCGGCGGTCGTCTCGACATCGTCCCTGGCAGCCTGCTTTGCCGCTGCCGCAGGAAGCGGCTCGGCCTTGGCTGCGGCAGTTGTCTGCGGAGGAGCCGCGTCGGCACGCGGGGAGGAGGTCCAGAACCACACGCCGGCGATCACGATCGCCGCTACAACACTGGCCAGCATCAGGCCCAACGCACTACGCATCGCTACTCTCTCTCGGAACTTAAGGATACGCCACAGCCGCAACGAGCGATTAATGCCAACAAGGTCTTAACGCGATCCCAACAAGGCGCCGGAAGGACAACAAAAAGCGGGCCTTATCCCTGCGTGATGACCGTCACAGTCTTCAGACGCGCTGCCGTTCAGGATCGGACGATCGAACAACGTGCCCCGCCATTTGCGGCGCCGATGGGAGCCGATCATGACCACCGTCTTCAAAAGTAAGGTTCTAGGGCGTGCAGTTCGCAGCGTCGGCGTCGCGCTGGCTTTCGCGGCCACTTTTTCCGTGCTGTCGTCGACCGCGAGCTTTGCGTTCAGTGCCGAGGCGCAGCAGATGTGCTCGGGCGACGCGTTCCGTCTGTGCAGCGCGGAGATCCCGAACATTCCCAGGATCACCGCCTGCATGGTCAAGAATCGCTCCCAGCTGAGCAGCGGCTGCCGCGTGGTGCTGGACCGCGATCTCGCCGCCCAGCGCAGGGCCCCGCCGCGGAGTGATTTCGCGGCATCGGACGGGCAAACCTGCGGCGGCGAGACGCAGGCCATCTCGGGATGGTCATCGGGGCGGAACTTGCCGTCTCGCCCCCGGTTTCAAGCTTCTTCGCGGCCCTGAAACGCTATAGAACCGGCGTTGCATTCCTTAGAGGCTTTGAAGATGACCCGATTTCTGTTCGCCGTCGTTCCACTGGTTCTGTTGACGTCGGCCGCCTCGGCACAGCAGCAGGGGCATGATGCCTGCTCACGCGACGCCTCGCGGTTCTGCCGCGCCCATCTCGGCGAGGGCGATCAGGTCGTGCTGGCCTGCCTGAAGGAGCATCGCAACCGCCTCAGCAAGGCCTGCCAGCAGACGCTCACCGACAACGGGCAGTAGCTCCGATCGTCGTCATTCCGGGCTCGCGCTTCGCGTGCCCCGGAACGACGATTGAGAAACTACGTGCTGCTGCCCGCCGCGGTGGCGACCACCGGGATCACTTCCTTGGCGGCGCGGTCCGGGGTCTCGTCCTTCCAGCGCACCGAGCCGAACGGACGCTCCAGCATCCGGCGCACGCGGATCGGATCGGCGCCGATGTGGAAGTCGGCCGCCTTCTGATGCAGCTCGCGCTCGATCTGGGTGGCGCGGTTGCGCTGGCGCAGGAAGTCGAGCCAGGTCGGGCAATGATAGCGCTCGGTCCACAATTCGGGATCGGCGATGTCGCGCGCGATCGACCAGCCATAGGCGCCGTTGCGCTGGCGGCTGAGCTGGACGTCCTGCATCACATTGTGGAAGGCGCGGGCTTTATCCTGCGCCACCCGGTATTCGATCTCGACCACCAGCGGCCCGCTGCGCCCGGTCAGTTGCAGCCGCACCTCGGGATCGGCCAGCGTATCGGTCGCGTCCTCGTTGCGCGCGCCGACCGGCGGCATCCTGAGCCAGATGCCGAGCACCGGCGACAGCAGCATCAGCCCGGCGGAGATCAACAGCGCCATCTCGACGCCACCCAGATCCGTGATGCGGCCCCAGCACCAGCTGCCGATCGCGATGCCGCCGGCGATCGAGGCCTGGAAGGCCGCAAGCGATCGGCCCGCGACCCAGCGCGGCGCCGACAGCTGCACGCCGATATTGAACAGCGCGATCGCCAGCATCCACACCGCGCCGGCAACCACCAGCGCGGCTGCGGTGATCACCGGCTGCTTGCTCACGGCGACGATCGCGATCGCGACGCCCATCAGCAGCGCGCAGGTTCGCACCGCGGCTTCGCCGCTGAGCCGGCTGCGGATCTCGCTGATGTTGAGCGCGCCGATCACCGCGCCCATGCCGAAGGCGCCGAGCATGATGCCGTAGGTCTGCGCGCCGCCATGCAGGAGGTCGCGCGCCACCAGCGGCATCAGCGCCGAGACCGAGCCGCCGATGATGCCGGTCACCATGGTGCGGGTCAGCACGATCCTGATCGACGGCGAATTGGTGATGTAGCGCACGCCGGAGACGATGGCGCGGTTCAGCCGCTCGCGCGGCAGCCGCGACGGCTCGCTGACGCGATTCCACAGGAACAGCACGGCTAGCAGCGGCAGATACAGCACGGCGTTGGCGGCGAATGCCGCCACGGCGCCCGCCGAAGCGACCACGATGCCGCCGATCGCCGGGCCGAAGCTGCGCGCGATGTTGTAGCTGATGCCATTCAGCGCGACCGCGGCAGGCAGCGTCTCCGACGGCACCTGCTCGCTGACCGAAGATTGCCAGGCCGGGCCGAATAGCGCCATGCCGCTGCCGACGACGAAGCACAGCGCGAGCAGGATGTTCGGCGTCACCAGATTGAGCCAGGCCAGCACTGTCAGCGTGGTGGCGCCGGAGAGCGCGATCGCCAGCGACACCAGCGCCACGACGCGGCGGTCATGCATGTCGGCGATGGCGCCGGCCGGCATCGCGATCAGCATCACCGGCAGCATCAGCGCGGTCTGCACCAGCGCGACCTTGTCGGCCTCCGCGGTCATCTGGGTCATCGCCCAGGCGGCGCCGACGCCCTGGATCAGGATGCCGAGATTGGAGAGCAGGCTGGCGAACCAGATCCGCCTGAAGATTGAATGCCGCAACGGTGCAGTGATACTGTCTGGTCGATCAGGCGGTGCGGTCATATCCGGTTCCGGTTGGCCTGCTATGGCTTGTTGAACAATTCCGACTCCATCAACTGATGCCCGCGAAACGCGTGTC
This sequence comes from Bradyrhizobium sp. USDA3010, assembly GCF_056429065.1. Lineage (NCBI taxonomy): Bacteria > Pseudomonadati > Pseudomonadota > Alphaproteobacteria > Hyphomicrobiales > Nitrobacteraceae > Bradyrhizobium > Bradyrhizobium sp. USDA3010. The sequence goes on along the minus strand of NZ_JBWJZD010000034.1, from coordinate 62,863 downwards.
CTGTCCAGCGTTTACGGTATCCTGACGGGCTGTAGGACACAGCTAAAGCACTGAAAGACCTGAGGAAGGGGACCAATGGCGCTGTCGCGGCGAAGAATTTTACAAGGGGCCGGCGCGCTGTCCCTGCTGTCCGGCCGTCTTGCCGTCCCGGCCTTGGTGCAGGCGGCCCTGTCTCAGTCCGCCCTGGCCCAGTCGGCGTCCGCCGACGACATCCCTCCGATTTTGTTCGTGCACGGCAATGGCGATCACGCAGCGCTCTGGTTGACGACGCTCTGGCGGATGGAATCCAACGGCGTGCCGCGTGAGCGCATGGCCGCGATCAACTTCACCGATCCCTTGGCGCGCACGGACGACAAGGTCGAGCAGGCGGGCCGCTCCTCGACCGAGGATCAGCGCCGCGAGCTCGCCGAGGCGGTCAGAGAGCTGAAGCAAAAGAGCGGCGCCGCACGCATCGCGCTGGTCGGGAATTCGCGGGGCGGCAATGCGATCCGCAACACCATCAAGAACGGTGGCGGCGGCGACATCAGCCACGCGGTGCTGTGCGGCACGCCCAATCACGGTGTGTACGCCTCGGACGACGGGCTCGGCAACGAGTTCAACGGGCGCGGTCCGTTCCTGCGCGGGCTGAACGACGGCGACAGCGAAGTGACTGTCGGCACCGCATTCCTGACCTTGCGCAGCGATGGCCTCGACAAATATGCGCAAGCCGACGGCCGCTTCATCGGCAAGCCGGGCACGCCGACCAACGTCACGGCCGAAGGTCCGGCGCTGAAAGGCGCGACCAACCTGGTGCTCGGCGCCGTGGACCATCGCGAGACCGCGTACCATCCGCGCGCCTTTCGCGAGATCTACAAGTTCATCGCGGGGCACGAGCCGTCGCGGATCGAGATCGTGCCGGAAACGGCGGTGAGGCTGAGCGGCCTCGTCACGGGCACGCCCGGCGGCGTGCCGACCAACCGGCCGGTGCCGGGCGCCACGGTCGACATCTATCGCGTGTCGGCGGAAACCGGCGAGCGTATCGGCGGCCCGCTGCACAGCTCGCAGACCGGCGCCGACGGCCGCTGGGGGCCGGCGCAGGTCGATCCATCCTGGCCGCTCGAATTCGTGCTGACCTCGCCTGATGCCGTGACGACGCATATCTATCGCTCGCCATTTCCGCGCTCGTCCGAGATCGTGCATCTGCGCGCGGCACGACCGCTGCTGCCTGCCGATGCCGGTGCGGGCGCCATCGTGCTGATGTCGCGGCCGCGCGGCTATTTCGGGCTGCCGCGCGATATCGTGCTGCTGGACGGCAAGGAACCGGCCGATGTCAAATCCGGCGTGCCGACCGATGCGGTGACGACGTTGCGGCTCGCCGCAGCCGATGTCGGCCGTCCGGTGGTTGCCGTCTTCAATCAGGAACGCATCGTGGCGCGGGCCTGGCCGGCGTCGGAGAATCGGATTGCAGTCGCCGAGCTGACTTATTAGGTCTGGTGCAGGGTCCGCGCGCCTTCATGGCGCCGGGATCGCATGGCCGGATCGGCCGTTGCGTGAGGCAGGAAGCGAGGACCATGAGCATAGCCGAACTCTACGACATCACGGTCACGCGGCGTCCCCTGGTCCCGCCGGCGCCGCCACGCGCGCCCGACGACATGGGCGCGTTCGAGCGGATGCGGGTGATGCGCAACTCGCCGATCGAGACCTGGGGCCAGCGCGCCTATGAGGACGACATCGTCCAGGGCCGCTTTCTCGGCCGCTCGAGCTTCATCCTCAACACGCCGGATGCGATCCGCCACGTGCTGGTCGACAATTACGAGAACTACACCCGCACGCCGGCCGGCATCCGCGTGCTGCGTCCGATGCTGGGCGAGGGATTGCTGATCGCCGAAGGCCGCGCGTGGAAGCATCAGCGCCGCACGTTGGCGCCGGCGTTCACACCGCGTGCTGTGACGACGCTGGTGCCTTCCATGATCGCGGCGGTCGACGAGACCATCGCCAAGCTGAAGGCCGCGAGCGGCGGCCCGGTGGATCTGCGCGAGGTGATGCAGCGCATGACGCTGGAGATCGCTGGCCGCACCATGTTCTCGTTCGGCATGGATCGCCACGGCGCCGCGCTGCGCGACTTCGTGATGGAGTATGGCGACACGCTGGCGCGGCCGCATATGCTCGACCTGGTGCTGCCCTTGAGCTGGCCGACCCTGCAGGATTTCCGCCGCGCCCGTTTCCGCAAGCGCTGGACCGCGTTTGTCGGCCAGCTGATGGCCGAGCGTCGCGCCGCCGGCAAGGATGACAACGCGCCAGCCCGCGACCTGTTCGACCTGATGGGCGCCGCGCGCGATCCAGAGACCGGCGAGGCCTTCACCGACGCCCAGCTCGGCGACCAGGTCGCGACGATGATCCTGGCCGGCCATGAGACGACCGCGACCGCGCTGTTCTGGGCGCTCTATCTGCTGGCGCTCGATCCCGAGACCCAGGAGCAATTGGCAGCAGAAGTCAGGAGCGTGACGACGTCAGGCGCGCTCGACATCGAGCGGCTGAAATTCACCCGCGCGGTGATCGATGAAACCATGCGGCTTTATCCGCCGGCGTTCCTGATCGCGCGTGCGGCTGGTGGTCCCGACACCATCGCGGGCCGTCCGGTCAGGAAGCATGACGTAATCCTGATCGCGCCGTGGCTGTTGCACCGGCATGAAAAGTTGTGGCGCGATCCTAACGCGTTCGTGCCGCAGCGTTTCATGACGGAAGCGCCGCCCGATCGCTTCGCCTATTTGCCGTTCGGTGTCGGCGCGCGGGTCTGTATCGGCGCGCATTTCGCGCTGGTCGAGGCGACGCTTGCGCTTGCGCGGATCATCGGCGCGTTCCGCGTCGCGCTGGCGGACAAGGATCCGGTGCTTCCGATCGGCGTGGTGACGACACAGCCGAACCGCTCGCCGGTGTTCACGATCAAGCCGCGCTGACCTTGCGCGACGGTGTCGCAATGCTCATCTAGGGGCTCACCATGAGCGATACGCAAGCCCACTTCGCAGTCCTCAGGCAGACGACCGATCCGGCCGTCGTCGATGCCATGCAGCAGCTGATCGCGGACGGCCATGACCGCGAGCTCAATCGCATTAACGCCCTGGATTTCTCGCGCCGCACCGGGCTGGAAGAGGAGAAGGTGATCTCCGGCTTCCTGCATGCTTCGCGGCTCGGGCTGTTCGACATGAGCTGGAACGTGCTGTGTCCGGGATGCGGCGGCGTGCTCGACGCCCACACCACGCTGAAGTCGCTGCGCCATGACGACTACAATTGCGCGCTGTGCGCGGCCGGCTACGAGGCCTCCGTCGACGATCTGGTCGAGGTTGCCTTCACCGTCAGTCCGCGGGTCCGTCACATCGCCGCGCACGAGCCGAATACGCTGCCGATCTGGGAATATTTCCGCCAGATGTTCTGGAGTTCCGGGATCGAGTTCGACGAAAGCGCGGTGTCGACCCTGATCAACGAGGTGACGCTGGAGGGGCTTGAATTGCCGCCCGGCGAAAAGGCGATCCTGTCGCTCAATCTGCCCAATCAGTTCGTCATCGTGTTCGAGCCGGTGACGCATTCGGCGCACTTCTTTGCTGTCGAGGGCGAGCCGACCACCGAGCGCCAGCAGTTCTCGATCGCGTTCAACAAGTCTCATGCGCCGACCGGCACCTCGACGATGCGGCCGGGGCCGCTGCGGCTCTCGCTGGAGAATCACGCCGACGTCCGCGTGTTGCCGTCGGTGTGGATCGCCGGCGATCCGCTGCACAAATTGCTCGGCAAGCGCAAGCCGATCCTCACTGCGAAGCGGATGCTCTCGAACCAGACGTTCCGCGACGTGTTCAAGGCCGACAACCTCACCGTCGACCAGCGGTTGAAGATCACCGCGCTGACCTTCCTGTTCACCGATCTGAAGGGTTCGACCGCGCTCTATGAGCGGGTCGGCGATCTCGCTGCGTTCGACCTGGTGCGCGCGCATTTCCACGCGCTGCTCGAGATCATCGCCTCCGAACACGGCGCAGTCGTGAAGACGATCGGCGATGCCGTAATGGCGACCTTCATCCGGCCCGAGCACGCATTGTCGGCGGGCCTGCGCATGCGGGCCGCGATGAAGCAGCTCAACACCGAGCGCGGCAAGGAAGATCTGATCGTCAAGATCGGCATCCATGAGGGGCCGTGCCTCGCGGTGACGCTGAACGAGCGGCAGGATTATTTCGGCCAGACCGTGAATATCGCCGCACGGGTGCAGAGCCTGTCGACGTCACAGGAAATCCATTTGACCCAGCCGGTGATGGAAGCAGCGGAGGTCGCAGGCATCCTCGATCGCGCGGCGATCAAGCCGATCCAGAAGGAAGCGGCGCTGCGCGGCATTGCCGACAAGCTCGTGGTGTACGAGATACCGTAGTCACACACGTAATGCTTGCTGAAACGTAATGCCGCCGCGGGAACCCGCGCGGATTGCGCCGGTTCTGTTTCCACGCCATATAGATTTCAACAGCGCATGGTCCGGCGGTTTTCCGGACGGATGCTCAATCAAAGCTTCCAGGCTTCATCCCACAGAGAGAGCGATGCTCGACGGACTCCGCCAATTCATTGCCGATATCGTCTCCCCCGATGCCCAGGCTGACCGCGCCTTCGATGATGGCGACTACCGCCTGGCGGCGACCGCGCTATTGGTGCATGTCGTCTCACTGGATGGTGAGCCGACGCCGGCCGAGACGCGCAAGCTGCACAGCCTGATCGAGAGCCGTTTCCAGCTCGATCCCGGCACCGCCGACAAGTTGATCGCCTCCGCCATGCGCGTCGAGGGCGAGGCCGTGGATCTCTATCACTTTACCAGTGTGATCATGCGCTCGGTGAATGAGGAGGGACGGCTGCGCATCGTCGAGATGATGTGGGAGCTGGTCTATGCCGACGGCCAGGTCAGCGAGTTCGAGGACAATGTGGTCTGGCGTGCTGCCGATCTGCTCGGCATTTCCTCGCGCGACCGCATCGATCTCAAGCACCGGGTCGCCGAGAAGCAGGCGGAGCTGCCAAAGGGCCCCTGGGGTACGGCAGACGCGGCAATCTGACACGGCTGCCTGCGCAGGCGGGCGCCCCCCTGCCGGCGTTGCGGATGACGAAATTTTAATGTCCGGCGCGATTGTGGGCGATCCGACTGAAAATCGGTCGTTTCGTCACGAAACCAGCGGCCCCGCCACTATCCACAAGCCCATACGCGGCTTGCGTCACACCGCATCCCTATGCTCTCGTCGCCCCGTTGGGGACCTCACTAGAATTTGCAGTAAGAGTTTGAAACGTGACTGAGCGTGTGACGCTGATAACCGGGGCATCGGCGGGCATAGGCACCGAACTGGCGCGCGTGTTTGCATCGAATGGTCACCGCGTGGCGCTGGTGGCGCGGCGCGCCGATCGCCTGAAGACGCTTGCCGACGAGCTCGGTGCCAAGGGCGGCGCGGCGCCGATCGTGATTGCCTGCGATCTGCAGCAGACCGATGCCGGCGACAGGATCGCGCAGGCCCTGACCGAGGCCGGGGTCGAGGTCGAATATCTCGTCAACAATGCCGGCTTCGGCCTGTTCGGGCTTGCCGTGGAGCGCGACCGTGCCGAACAGCTCGACATCATCAACGTCAATATCCGCGCGCTGACCGACCTGACGCTGCGCTTTGCCGATCAGCTGATCCGCAACCGCGGCGGCATCCTCAATCTCGGCTCGATCGCCGGATTCCTGCCGGGCCCCGGCATGGCCGTGTACTATGCCAGCAAGGCCTATGTGCTGTCGTTTTCCGAGGCGTTGCGCTGTGAGCTGGCGCCGAAGGGCGTGCGCGTCACCGTGGTTTGCCCGGGTCCCGTGCCGTCCGAATTCCAGGACCGCGCCGGCTTTGCCCCCGGCTTTGATTCCGCCATCCTCGACGTTGCGCCGGCCGAGGTCGCCCGACAGGCCTATCGCGGCCTGATGGCCAACAAGCGCGCCGTGCTGCCCGGCGCCTTCATCAAGCTGGTGCCATTCCTGCTCCGGCTGTTTCCGCGCTCCTTCATCCTGGCCGCAGTCGGCGGGTTTCAGCTCCGCAAGCGCTAGCTTCACCCGAAAAAGCCCCGTTCGTCGCCGTTAAGGCTGTCTCTGGCCCGCGATTTGCTTCGCACGGGTGTGCGCAAACTCACACGATGTTAACGACCACTTAGCTATGATCGTGCCTTACGTGCCGAAACTTTAAGCAGAGGCAATGTTGTTCCGGTCTGACCAAAGCCGTGTCGTGGTGCCCTTCGCGAGCCGAAGGCCAGCCGCGGTCACGCCAGCAGACCAGGCGTCGCTGCGGCCGGTGCTGGTGGTCCTGCATCAGGAGACATCGACGCCCGGCCGGATCGGCAACGCCCTGCGCGCGCTGGGCTACCCCCTCGACATCCGCCGTCCCCGCTTCGGCGACGCGCTGCCCGACACGCTAGACGCGCATGCCGGCGTGGTGATCTTCGGCGGGCCGATGAGCGCCAACGATCCCGACGACTATGTGCGGAGCGAGATCGACTGGATTTCAGTTCCGCTGCGCGAGCAGCGTCCGTTCCTGGGCATCTGCCTCGGCGCGCAAATGCTGGCGCGGCAACTCGGCGCCAAGGTCGCGCCGCATCCGCAAGGGCGCGTCGAGGTCGGCTATTACCCGATCCGGCCGACGGAGGCTGGTCGTGCGCTGTGTCCGGACTGGCCGGCGCGGGTCTATCACTGGCATGGCGAGGGCTTTCAATTGCCCACGGGCGCTGACCTGCTCGCAGCGGGCGATGATTTCCCGGTGCAGGCGTTCCAGCTCGGCAACGCCTTCGGCCTGCAATTCCATCCCGACGTGACCTACGCGATGATGCATCGCTGGACCACGCGCGGGTGCGCGCGGATGGATTCGCCGGGCGCGCAGCCGGGTCATCTGCACTTCGCCGAGCGCGCCGTGCACGATGCCGCCGAGCGTGCCTGGCTGAAGCATTTCATCGACGGCTGGATCGCGCGCGTGCCGCGGCCGGTGATGCTGCAGGCCGCGGAATAGCCGCCGCGCGGAATTTCGCGCCGCCTTTTCATTTGCAGGGATGTGCTAGTCTTGCCGCGGCTGCCGCGCGCGGACCGCATCGCCGCGCGAATTCAAAACAACAAGGCACAGGGAGATCGCCGTGAGCTACGAACACATCCTCTATGAGGTCAGCGACCGGATCGCGACCATCACGCTGAACCGCCCCGACCGCATGAATGCGTGGACCGCGATCATGGAGCGCGACGTGCGCCACGCGATGGAGACGGCGGCCAATGACGACAATGTTCGCGTCATCGTGCTGACCGGCGCGGGCCGCGGCTTCTGCGCCGGCGCCGACATGGAAGCGTTGCAGGGGATCGATCCCAACGAGGTCCGGCGCGGCGAGGGCGTTGCATTCGACATGAACCGCCGCGCCGACTGGCAGACGCGCTACGCCTATTACCCCGCCATCAAGAAACCCATGATCGCGATGCTCAACGGCGCCACGGCCGGCATCGGCCTGGTCCACGCGCTGTATTGCGACCTGCGCTTCGCGGCCGACAGCGCGGTGTTCACCACTGCCTTCGCGCGGCGCGGCCTGATCGCCGAGCACGGCATCAGCTGGATGCTGCCACGCATCGTCGGTCACGCCAACGCGCTCGATCTGTTGATGTCGGCGCGGCGCGTGTCGGCTGCGGAGGCGCTGCGCATCGGCCTCGTCAACCGGCTCTCTTCGCCGGAGAAGCTGCGCGAGGAAACCTATGCCTATGCCCGCGACCTCGCCGATTTCGTCTCGCCGAGTGCGATCGCGGTGATCAAGCGCCAGGTCTACGACGTGCCGTTCCAGACGCTCGCCGAAGCCACCATCGACGCCAACCGCGAAATGCAGATCGCGCTGAAGGGCAACGATTTCAGGGAAGGCGTCGCGAGCTTTGTCGAGAAGCGCCCGCCCAGGTTTACGGGGACGTGAGGGGAGAGGCCCGGTTAAGTCCGTCTTCGCCCTTTGGGCTTCGCCGGACACCACGCTTCACCCTTCCGGCTCTGCGCGGCTGCGCCACGCGTAGCCCGAAGGGCGAAGCGTGGTGGAGCCAGGCGGGATCGAACCGCCGACCTCGTCATTGCGAACGACGCGCTCTCCCAGCTGAGCTATGGCCCCATTGCGGCCGGGTGTTGCTGAGTATCCCGGCCGTCAGTCGGGCGCCATTTACAGTCCCGCCCAAGGTCAAGTCAAGAACGGTGAAACAACGGTTTTCGGCCCGTCCCGCCGGGAACTTCCCTTGTTTGCCGGGGGATGAACCGATATTTAGAGCATGATCCGGACCCGGCGGGCCGCGCCAGCGAAAAGTACGTAGCGGTTTTCCGAGAAGATCCTGCTCAAACGAGAAGCGCGCTGGCGGTTCAGTCCGGTCTCGTTGCGCTTCACCTGGTCGTCCCACCCGCGAGCCCCCATCATATGCGCGCTGTTCTCGACATCGTCATCATCGTCCTCGACCTCTATGTCTGGCTTCTGATCGCCTCCGCCATCCTGTCCTGGCTGGTCGCCTTCAACGTGGTCAACACGCGCAACCAGTTCGTCTCCGCGGTGGCCGAGTTCCTGTACCGGATCACCGAGCCGGTGCTGCGGCCGATTCGCAACGTGATGCCGAATCTGGGCGGGCTCGATATCTCGCCGATCATCGTGATCCTGATCATCATGTTCATCCAGCGGGTGATTGCCTATTACATCTATCCCTACGTGATCTGATCCTGCGCGAGGGCTGATGGATCCTTGGCGCTATTCCACCGGGGGCATCAGCATCGCCTTGCGCGTGACGCCGCGCGGCGGCCGCGACGGCATCGACGGGATCGAGACGTTGGCCAACGGCCGCTCGGTGGTGAAGGTGCGGGTGCGCGCCGTTGCGGAAGGCGGCGAGGCCAACCGTGCGGTGACCGAGTTGCTGGCCAAGGCGCTCGGCGTGCCCAAGGCCAGGGTGAAGCTGTTGTCCGGCGCCACCTCGCGGCTGAAGCAGGTGGCTGTGGACGGCGACCCGAGGCAGCTTGGCGACACCTTGAAGAAGTTGACCGCGACCGGGCCGAACCAGGAGACGAAGGACTGACATGACTGCCCGCATCATCGACGGAAAAGCCATCGCCGCCGAGCTTCGCGCCCGCGTCGCCGACGAGGTCGCCCGCGTCAAGCGCGACCATGCGCTCACGCCAGGGCTCGCCGTCGTGCTGGTCGGCCATGATCCGGCGAGTGAGGTCTATGTCCGCAGCAAGCACACCCAGACCCAGGCCGCCGGCATGGCCTCGTTCGAGCACAAGCTGCCGGAGGACGTGTCGCAGGCCGATCTGCTGGCGCTGATCGCACAGCTCAACCTCGATCCGAAGGTGCATGGCATCCTGGTGCAGCTGCCGCTGCCGAAATCGCTGCACACCGAGACCATCATCAATGCGATCGACCCGGCCAAGGACGTCGACGGCCTGCATCCGAACAATGCCGGCCGGCTCGCCGGCGGCCTTGCCGCGCTGTCGCCCTGCACGCCGCTCGGCTGCATCATCCTGACCAAGAGCGTGCACCCTTCGCTCGAGGGCATGAACGCGATCGTGATCGGCCGCTCCAATCTGGTCGGCCGTCCGCTGGTGCAATTGCTGCTGAACGAGAACGTGACGGTGACGATCGCGCATTCGCGCTCGCGCGATCTGCCGAAGCTCTGCGCCCAGGCCGATCTGGTCTATGCCGCGGTCGGCCGTCCGGAGATGGTGCGTGGCGACTGGCTGAAGCCGGGCGCGACCGTGATCGATGTCGGCATCAACCGCATTCCGGTTGCGGGCGGCAAGCCGAAGCTGGTCGGCGACGTCGCATTCCAGGAAGCGCTCGACGTCACCGGCGCGATCACGCCGGTGCCTGGCGGCGTCGGCCAAATGACGGTGGCGTGCCTCCTGGTCAACACACTGCGCGCCGCCTGCGCGATTGCCGGCCTGCCGGCGCCCGCGGTGTAGTTTCTTCCTCACCTCGCCCCGCTTGCGGGGAGAGGTCGGATTGCATCGTCAGATGCAATCCGGGTGAGGGGGTACAGGTCTCTCGACGTTCGCAACTCGCGGAGGCAGCCCCTCACCCCAGCCCTCTCCCCGCAAGAGCGGGGCGAGGGAGTCCAGGCAGCGTGCCTACTTCTTCTTCGCGCGCTCGATGCCTTCGAGGATCAGCTTGCGGGCTTCGTCGGCGTCGCCCCAGCGCAGCACCTTCACCCACTTGCCCTTCTCGAGATCCTTGTAGTGCTCGAAGAAGTGCTGGATCTGCTGCAGCGTGATGTCGGGCAGGTCGCTGTAGTTGTGCACCTTGTCGTAGCGCTGGGTCAGCTTCGACGACGGCACCGCGATGATCTTCTCGTCTCCGCCGGCCTCGTCCTCCATCAGCAGCACGCCGACCACGCGGACGCTCATCACCGCGCCCGGCACGATCGCGCGGGTGTTGACGATCAGCACGTCGCAGGGATCGCCATCGCCCGACAGCGTGTGCGGGATGAAGCCGTAATTGCCGGGATAGCGCATCGGCGTGTAGAGGAAGCGGTCCACCACCAGTGTGCCGGCCTCCTTGTCCATTTCGTACTTGATGGGCTCGCCGCCGACGGCAACCTCGATGATGACGTTGACGTCGTGGGGCGGATTTTTTCCGATCGATATGGCGTCGATGCGCATGGATTGCTCCGCGTGGCCTTGGAAGTTGAGAAGGATGTGATTTTTTGCTTGGCGCCGCCAGGCCGCGAAACAGCTTCAAGCCCGGCCTTGGGAGCCGGGCTGGCCGTCGCGCGCAAACGCTCAGGCTGTTTAGCCTTGCTGCAGCTGCGAGAGAAGCAGGATTTTCAGTTGGTCCAGGCGAAAGCAACCTTGTCGAGCGACTTCGGCCCGAACCGCTCCGAGGAGCGCGCCACCATGCGGCCGCCCAGTGCGCGGTAAAACTCGGTCGCCGGCTCGTTGTCGGAGAGCGCCCAGATCACCATGGTCTTCAGGCCGCTCTGCAGCAGGTCGCGGCGGGCTGCGGCGAACAGGCGCCGGCCGAAGCCGAGGCCTTGGAATTCCGGCCGCAGGTAGAGCTCGTAGATCTCGCCTTCGAAATGCAGGCTGCGGGCGCGGTTGCGGCCGTAATTGGCGTAGCCCGCGATCCGGTCGCCGAACACCAGCACACTGACGCGGCTGCCCTTGCGGATGGCGCTGTCCCACCACTGCGGGCCACGGCGATTGATCAGCTTTTCGAGTTCGGCGCCGGGGATGATTCCCTGATATGCCGAGCGCCAGGCTTCGTCATGGGTAGACGCCACCGAGGCTGCGTCTGCAGCTTTGGCCGGCCGAACCTCGATTAGCGTTGTGCTCATGCCTGCAATCAAAGCAAGTCGGAGGGCCGCCTTCAAGGTCCATCGTTAATTATCGGTTAACCTGTGGATTTTTTGCATCAGTGTCATGAAAACTTGTACCGAAAGAGGACACTCGCCGGGCTTGCGCGACCAATCGCCGATCCCGGCCTGTGCAAAGCGTGCATCGCGAGCGCTGTATGACAATGCCGCAATTCGGAAAATGGTCGTTCGGAGCTGATTCGCCGCAGGAATTTTGCGAGCGAATTCAGTCGCAACGTGGATGCATCGCGCATTCTGCGGCCGTGCCGCCGCAGTGGATTTCCGCGCATACCCGGCCTATTGCAGCGGCGGTATTGTTGCGCGCCGGGACCGGCCTGATCACGAGCGGACTGCGATGACGCTCTACTTTCTGATCAAATATCTGCATGTGCTCGGCGCCATCGTGATCCTCGGCACCGGGACCGGCATCGCCTTCTTCATGCTGGCGGCGCATCGCACGGGTGATGCGGCGTTCATCGCGCGCACGGCGGCGACCGTCGTGACCGCCGACATGATCTTCACGCTGAGCGCCGTGCTGCTGCAGCCGGTCAGCGGTGGACTGCTGATGATGCTGTCAGCCACAAGCCTGACCGAACGCTGGCTGTTGGTCTCGCTGGCGCTCTACGCGCTGGCCGGCGCGTTCTGGGTTCCCGTCATCTTCATGCAGATGGAGATGCGCGACCTCGCGCAGGCGGCCGCCGAAAAAGGTCTCCCGCTGCCGCCGCGCTACGATGCGCTGTTTCGCCGCTGGTTCCTGTTCGGGATTCCCGGCTTCGGATCGGTGATGATCATCCTGTGGCTGATGATCGCGAAGCCATTTTAGCGCATGATCCGACCCCCCATGAGTGACGACGCATCACACAACATCCTCGTGCTCGGCGCGTCAGGCCTGATCGGGCGCACCATCACCGACGATCTGAGGGCGCGCGGCTTTCGCGTAATCGGAGTCGCGCGGCATTTCACGCCGGCGCAAAAGATGAGCGCGGCCGACCTCGAGCTTCCGGTGATGTCGATGGATGCGGCGGCACTGACGCAGCTGCTTCGCACCCACGAGGCCGACATTGTCGTCAATTGCCTCGGCGTGCTGCAGGATGGTCCGGGCAGCGACACCCGCGCGGTGCATCGCGACTTCGTGGCGCGGCTGTTGCAGGCTGTCCGGGACAGCCACCGCGCGATCCGTCTCGTCCACATTTCGATTCCGGGCACGGCCAATGAGGATCGCACGGCCTTCAGCACCACCAAGCGCGAGGCCGAACGGCTGATCGCAGCGTCCGAGATCGCGCATGCCATCCTGCGCCCGGGCTTTGTCATCGCGCCTGCGGCCTATGGCGGCAGCGCCATGCTGCGCGCGCTGGCGGCGCTGCCGGTCGATTTGCCGGCCGACGAGGCCGCGACGCCGTTCCAGCCGGTTGCGGTCGAGGATATCGCCGCGACCATCGCCTTGCTCGCTTCGCGCGACGTCGCCGATGAAGCGGTGCGATCGGTGACATGGGATCTGATGCAGCCGCAACCAATCTCGCTCGGCGGCGTCATCGCTCAGTTTCGCTGGTCGTTCGGCACGGCGAAACATGTCCGTCTTCCGACGGCGCCGTTCCTGATCGATCTCGGCGCCCGCCTCGGCGATCTCACGAGCCGCCTCGGCTGGATGCCGCCGCTGCGTTCCACCGCGATCGCCGAATTGCGGCGCGGCGTCACCGGCGATCCCGCAGCCTGGATGACCACGACCGGCATCGTGCCGAAGACGATCGCGCAAGCCGTCGGCGAGCGCCCCGCGACCATCCAGGACAAATGGTTCGCGCGGCTGTTCCTGATCAAGGCGCTGATCTTCGCAAGCCTCGTGCTGTTCTGGGTCACGTCCGGCTTCATCGCGCTGGTCATCTCCTATGACGCCGCAGCCGGCATCCTGAGCACGCACCATTTCCCGCCTGCCCTGGTCGGACCGGTGACGGTCTTGACCAGCCTGATGGACATGAGCATCGGTGTGCTGATCGCCTTCCGCCGCACCGCGGCGTTCGGTCTTGTTGCAGGCATCATCGCTTCGCTCGGCTATATGGCCGGATCGGCGATCCTGACGCCCGATCTCTGGATCGAGCCGCTCGGCGCGCTGGTGAAGACCGGGCCTGCAATCGTGCTGATGCTGGTCGCGTTGCTGATGTTGGATAACCGGTAGCGTTTTCGAGCGAAGTGGGAACCGGTTCGCGTGAAGAAAACGCGTCGAAGGAAATCAAGATGAGTAAGTGGCCGGATGACGACGTGATCCTCTACGACGGCGTCTGCATCTTCTGCTCACGCTGGGTTCGCTTCGTCATCGCCCGCGACACAACGCGCCGCTTTCGCTTCACGCCGATCCAGTCCGACTACGGCACGCGGCTGGCAAAGACTTTCGGCATCGACCCCGAGGATCCCGACACCAACGCCGTGGTCCATGGCGACATCGCCTGGATGAAGTCGGACGCGGCACTGACGGTGCTGAGCCATCTCCCCGGCTGGGGCTGGACCCGCGCGCTGTTCGCGGTGCCCAAGCCGCTGCGCGACGCGGTCTACAGCCTCATCGCCCGCAACCGTTACAAGATCTTCGGGAAGTACGAGACGTGCTTTGTGCCAGATGCCGCTATGCGGGGGAGGGTGCTGGAGTAAACTGTGTTCAATCGCGCCTATTGAACGAGGCCTCATATGACAGAGGTTCGAGCGAAATCAATTTCTCAAGCGGAGGCGCCAACTCGAACATCTTTGGGGCCTTCAAGAAGTCATACAATCGGCAAATCCGAAACTCCTTCGGTCGCTCCCTTGAGAACGAAAGCTCATTGCGGGTCATATAGAAAGGCGCGGTCTGCGAACCGACAGTAGTCTTTACCTCCAGAAATCTCTCTTGGCCTTGAGCGTCGAATGACAAGACATCGTAGCCGGCGCCATCGCCATCCTCCATCGAAACCCACCTCACTTTCTTGGCAAGGTCAGATCGGTCGAGCGCTCGGAGCCGTTGCTGTTCAAAATGGAAGACAATCTGCTCGCCATCGTGCCCTAACTTGCGATTCAAAAAATCACGTTCGGCGGGATTGAACTTTCGAACGAGGCGTTGAGCCGCGTTAGGGCGGGGCGCCTTATTCGCGAGCCCAGGCGGCGGCTCTACGAAAAGCTGTGGTCGCTCGCCGATCTCGTTCGCCAACAGCAGCTCCGGATGAAGGGCTGCGGGATGATTGGTAATGTATCGTTCGACCGCACCCACAATCGATTTCTGAAAATGAGCCCTGGGCTTGTATCCGTTGATCCAAGGGATTTCGAGCAGCTGAAGGACTGCCGAAATGTTATGGTGTTTGAACTCGATGGAGCTGTTGCTTCGGCCAATCTGGCCCATCAATACTTTTCGGTGCTGGGTCTTGTCGTAGGACGCGCGACGCATTTCGTCGTTCAGCATTGAGAAGTAGTCGGCGACGATGAGGTCAAGCTCGTCGTCAGTCCAATCTTTTCGCTCCCCCGTGGCCATGTTCGAAAAATGGACTATTTCGGAATTGGCGTCCAGTCTCCGTCAAGTCTTGGGGCGAGCCGCACCCACCACTTCCTTCGCCGCCCGCTCCCCCGAATCCCTTGCGCCATGCGCGGTCGAGAAGAAGTGCGGCGAGGTGGCCTCTCCGGCAAAGAACAGCCGGCCGTCAACCGGTGCGGCCAGTGCGGCGCGCTTGTCGGCGTGGCCGGGCAGCGCGTGCGAATAGGAGCCGCGGGCGAACGGGTCGTGGGCCCAGCGGGATTCGCTGAGCGGCTTCAGCTTGCGGCGGAAATCATTGCCGAGGAAGGAGACGATCTCGTCGATGCTGTGGGCGGCGATGGCGCCGTCGCCAGCATCTTCGAGCTGTCGCGCAAAACGGCCGCCGAAGAAGCCCTCGATGCAGGGCTGGCCGAACGGGCGGATGTGATAGGTGCCCATCTCGGTGCGCATGGTGGCGCCGCGCAGATTGCCTTCCTTGGGCAGCGCCTCGGGCTCGGCGAGCGCCAGCGTCACCTTGTCGGCGAGGCCGAGCGGCAAGCCGCGCGCGGCATCGAGCTTGCCCGGCAGCGCAGGCGAAAAGCGGATTGCCTCGTCGGCGATCAGATTGGTCGGCACGGTGACGATCACCTTGTCCGCCTCAAGCACGCCGCGCGAGGTCTCGATGCGGATCCGCTTGCCGGAATGATCGATCAGCCGGACCTCGCAGTTCCGCGCGACCGATACTGGCTCGCCATAGGCCGCGACCAGCGCGCCATAGCCGCGCTTGACGCGCCAATTGACGTTGCTGTCCTCATAGGCGTCGAAGTCGAGGATCGAGAGCTGGTCGAGCTCGCAGCCGTTCACATAGGTCGAGATCGCATCGATCATCGGGTTCCAGCGGTTGCCGGGCTCGAGATAGCGATCGGCAGATGTGTCCTTGCCGCCGCGCGCGGCCTGCTCGATGCGGTCGTAGAACTGGTCGAGCGCAAGCATGAACGCGTCGCGGTCGGCCTGCGGGAATGCCTTGCCATAGGCGCGCTCGCGCCACGGCGGCAGGTCCTTGTTGAGCTCGAAGCCAAGCTGCTGGGCGATGCCGATAAAGCTGTTCTGGTCGGCCGAGTGCAGCCAGCCGCAGCCGACGTCGAACACCACGTCAGGCGCGGCCTGGATCGTATGCGCGCGGCCACCGAGACGGTCCCGGGCTTCCAGGACGATGCTGGAAAGGCCGGTGCCCTTCAGCGCATGCGCGGCGCCGAGGCCCGCAGCGCCGGCGCCGATGACGGCAACATCGACCGTGGAGGGAAGGGAACTCATGTCCCGGCTCTAGCACGTCTGGAAAGACGCCTGAAGTCACCGCACGCATAACTGTCATCACCCGCGCATGCGCATACGGGTGATCCAGTATTCCAGAGACGGCGGTGATAGAGCCGACAGGCCGCGGCGTACTGGGTGCCCCGGTCGAGCCGGGGCACGACAGACGGGCTTAGGCCACCGCTTAAGCTACAGCCTCTTTGGCCTTTTCGGCGCGCTTGCGCTCGTTCGGGTCGAGGTGCTTCTTGCGCAGCCGGATCGACTTCGGCGTCACCTCGACGAGCTCGTCGTCCTCGATATAGGCGAGCGCCTTTTCCAGGGTCATCCGGATCGGCGGCGTCAGGCGCACGGCTTCGTCCTTCGAGGTGGTGCGGATGTTGGTGAGCTGCTTGCCCTTCAGCACGTTGATCTCGAGGTCGTTGTCGCGGGTGTGCTCGCCGACGATCATGCCCTTGTAGACCTTCCAGCCCGGCTCGATCATCATCGGGCCGCGGTCTTCCAGCTTGAACATCGCATAGGCCACCGCTTCGCCCTGGTCGTTGGAGATCAGGACGCCGTTGCGGCGGCCCTGGATCTCGCCCTTGTAGGCGGCATAGCCGTGGAAGATGCGGTTCATGATCGCGGTGCCGCGGGTGTCGGTGAGCAGTTCGCCCTGGTAGCCGATCAGGCCGCGGGTCGGCGCGTAGAACACCAGCCGCAGGCGGTTGCCGCCGGACGGGCGCATCTCGATCATCTCGGCCTTGCGCTCGCTCATCTTCTGCACGACGACGCCGGAATGCTCCTCGTCGACGTCGATCACGACCTCCTCGATCGGCTCCTGCCAGGCGCCGGTCGCCTCGTCCTTCTGCAGCACGACGCGCGGGCGCGACACCGAGAGCTCAAAGCCCTCGCGGCGCATGGTCTCGATCAGGATCGCGAGCTGCAATTCGCCGCGGCCGGAGACTTCCATCGAATCCTTGTCGGCGGCCTCGACGACGCGCAGCGCGACGTTGCCCTCGGCCTCGCGCAGCAGGCGGTCGCGGATCATGCGCGAGGTCACCTTGTCGCCTTCGGTGCCGGCGAGCGGCGAGTTGTTGACGATGAAAGACATCGACACCGTCGGCGGATCGATCGGCTGCGCCGGCAGTGGTGTCTCGACGCTGGGATCGCAGAAGGTGTCGGCGACGGTGCCCTTGGTGAGGCCCGCGATCGCGACGATGTCGCCGGCGTCGGCTTCCTCCAGCGGGGTGCGCTCGATGCCGCGGAAGGCGAGGATTTTGGTGATACGCCCCTGCTCAATGGTCTTGCCGTCGGCGCCGAGCACCTTCACGGCCTGGTTCGGTTTGATGGAGCCCGATGTGATGCGGCCGGTGATGATGCGGCCGAGATAGGGGTTGGCTTCGAGGATGGTGCCGATCATGCGGAACGGGCCTTCTTCGACCTTCGGCGGCGCGACATGGCGCACGATCAGGTCGAACAGCGGCTGCATGCCAGCGTCATGCGAAGCTTCCGGGCTGTCGCCCATCCAGCCCTGCTTGGCCGACCCGTACAGAATCGGGAAGTCGAGCTGCTCCTCGCTGGCATCAAGTGCTGCGAACAGGTCAAACACCTCGTTGATCACTTCGGTCGGGCGTGCGTCGGGGCGGTCGACCTTGTTGATCACGACGATCGGCTTCAGGCCGACCTTGAGCGCCTTCGACACCACGAACTTGGTCTGCGGCAGCGGACCCTCGGCGGCGTCGACCAGCACCAGCGCGCCGTCCACCATGTTGAGGATGCGCTCGACCTCGCCGCCGAAATCGGCGTGGCCGGGCGTGTCGACGATGTTGATGCGGGTATCCTTCCACTGCACCGAGGCCGCCTTGGCCAGGATGGTGATGCCGCGCTCACGCTCCAGATCGTTGGAGTCCATGGCGCGCTCGGTGACCTTCTGGTTCTCGCGATAGGTCCCGGATTGCTGCAGCAGGCGGTCGACGAGGGTGGTCTTGCCGTGGTCGACGTGGGCGATAATGGCGACGTTGCGAAGGTTCATGGCTCTTCTTCTGGTCGTGCAATGGTCAGATGCGCGATCTCGCCGGACCAGTTTGGCCGGCCGCTCGCTCACGTGGCCCAATCGGGGCCCGGATCACGCTCATACCCAAGAAATTTGACGGGGACGCATCACCCCAAAAAGGAAGCCCGGTCAGAGGACCGGGCACCTTGCGCGTTGCGGCGCAATATAGTCAGAAAACGCCAAAAAACAACGGTTTATTGGCGGTTTAAGTGCCTGATTTTCGCTCCGGAAGCCGGTTTTGAGGGGCTTTTCGGGGCCGATTCAGCCTCGCTTCTGCGCCCGCGCGAACACAATCAGCCCGAGCCCGCCAAGCGTCACCAGCACCGCAAGCCCGGTGATCGGGTCGTTGGACCCACCCAGAGTGACACTGAGGACCACACAGAGGGCGCCCGGGATCAGCAGCAGCACCCCGACGATCAGCATGAAAATCGCGCAACCACGCGGCAGGCGCGATTCCTGCCGCGGCGGCTCCGTTGGCGGGGGCGTGTCGGAATTGCTCATGAGCTTCCCTTGATCGCGGCGCGGATCAGCATCACGCCGGCAAAGCAGACCGCGAGCCCGAGCAGGATCAGGAAGAAGACGGAGGGATCGGGCCTCGATCCGGTCAGGCCGCCGAACCCGAACAGCAGGGCGCAGAGCCCGGGCAGAAGAAGGATCAGCCCGAACAGCGCCATGAACGCGGTCGCGCAGCCGCCGCGCCGCGGTGGGAGTGGCGGAGGCAGCGAGGGCGGAGATCCATCCGGATTGATGGGGCGGTCGTCGCTCATCGGGGCATCCCCTCACCCTGCCGGGGCCTCCCGATAGGTCTGCCCGGCCAGGCTCGCGCGGATGCCGTCGATCAGCCCATTGCGATAGAACAGGTTGTAGGTGTCGAACGGGACGATCGCGCCGCTCTCGGTGACGAAATGGATGCAGCTTCGCTTGACGTTGCCGACGCAGAAATTGAAGCGATCGAGAAACTGCACGATGGTGACGCGGAACACGTTCTCGTAAGTCAGGCCGTCCGGCACCTCGAAGCTCGGCAGACAGCACAGCAATTCGCAGACCCGCTCGCTGGTGTTCAGCGGCCCCGACGACAGCGAGAACAAATCGACGAACTTTTCCCGCAGCACCGGATATTTCTCCGGGCTGATCGTGTTGGGCATCACGGCGACGAGCTGTTCCTGCGGGATCAGCGAGGTCAGCGGCACCACCTTGTCGCCGTTGCGCAGGCCGTAGCCGATCGAGATGCTCTCGGGATTGCACGGCAGCGGAATCATATCCTTGTCGCCGAACACCCCGGTCTCGATCACGTGCTGGCGGATCTCCGACAGTATGATGCGCTCGGTGTCCTTGTTGAAATCCTGGTTGCGGCCGGCGTCCTGCACCGGCTGCAGCGTGACGCCGCGAACGCATGTCCAGGTCAGCGCGTGGCGGACGATGTCGCCGATCTCGGCATCATTGACGCCGCGCTTGATGGTCGCGACCAGCGTCGTCGAGACGCCGTGGCGTTCGAGATTCTCCAGCGCCTGCTGGCGGATCTTTCGCAAATCCGCGCCGCGCAGATTGACCAGCGCCTCGCGCTTGAGCGAATCGAACTGCAGATAGACTTCCAGCCCGCGCTTGTTCTCGGCGAGCTTCGCCACGAAGTCCGGCTCGCGCGCGATTCTGAGGCCGTTGGTGTTGATCATGACGTGGCGGATCGGGCGGACGCGCACCGCATCCAGAATCGCGAAGAAATCCGGATGCAGCGTCGGCTCGCCGCCGGAGATCTGCACGAGGTCGGGCTCACCCTCGCTCGCCACCAGCACATCGAGCATTTTCTCGATCTTCGCGAGCGGCGTGAAGCTTAAGCGGGCCGGCGAGGACTCCGCAAAGCACACCGGGCAGGTCAGGTTGCAGTGCTCGGTGATCTCGATCAGCGCCAGGCAGGAGTGCTGCTCGTGGTCCGGGCATAGCCCGCAATCATAGGGGCAGCCGAATTCGGTGTGGTGCTGGAAGGCGCGCGGCTGGTCGCCGGGCTTGATGAAATCCTTGCATAGCCGCCAATAGGCCGAATCGGTTGAGACCAAGGTCGACTGCACGCCGTGCTGCTTGCAGCGCTTCTCGTACCAGACCTCATTGCCTGATATCTGGATCTTGGTCGGCACCAGGGTCAGGCAGGTCTCGCAGAGCGATTGGGTCTGGCCCCAGAAGATGTAGGGGCGGGACTTACGCAGCGGCGCGTTCATGCTTCAAGCTCACATTCGGGGCCGTCGCCAGCATGACGGCGGCATAGACCATGACAAACAGCGACAGCAGGTGAAACAGCGAGAACGGGCCGATCAGCGCGCCGTAGGGCTTGATGAACTCCCACACGAAACGCTGCAGGCCGTAGTAGAACAGTACGAGGTAGAAGCCATTGGTGATGAATGCGGCGTTGCGGTTCAACACAGCGAAGACGTAGAAGGCCGCGAACGCCGCCATCGCCAGGCTTTCATAGAGCTGCACCGGATGGCGCAGGATGCCGTCGCCGAAATCATGGCCCCAGGGCAGCGCGGTCGGCGTGCCATAGGTGAAATCCTCGAGCCCCGCGAAATAGCAGCCGAGCCGGCCGACCGCGACGCCGACCGCAAGCGGCAGCGCGAACCGCGCTCCGGTGCGCAGCGAAATGCCGTGCAGCCATTTGTAGAGCTCGATCGCGACAATGCCGCCGGCCAGCGCACCCTCGACCGAGCGGGCGATGCCGGACACACCCGAGAACCACAGGTTCAACGTGCCGAAGATGTAGGCGCCGATGCCGGCGCCGAACACCAGCGCGGCGATATACGTCAGCTCGAAGGATTGCCGCGGGAATTGCAGCCCCCGCACGCGCGACAGCCACCACATGGCGATCGCGGCCGCGCACCATGCTGCGACGTCGAAGACGGCGTGAAGTGCTGCCCCACTCATGGGGCGAGTGTAGCGTGATTTTCGCGGTCCGCGATAGCTGTCCTCCCTCTCCCCGTTCTTACGGGGTCGAGACGAGCGAAGCTCGCTCTTAGAGGGTTGGGGTGAGGGGCTTCCATCCGGCGAGCACCTCGCGGCTTGTTGAGTAGTGTGCCTCGCCCCTCACCCGGATCGCTCGCGCGATCCGACCTCTCCCCGCAAGGAGCGGGGAGAGGTAAACAGCGTCAGTTCGTCGGGTTGTCCTCGCTCGGATACACGCCGCGCAGCACTTCCTCGAAGTGATCCTTCACTGCGTCGTTGCACAGGCAGGAACGCAGCTTGAGATTGTCGGGGTCGCGGATCACGATCGCACCGCGACGAGTGTCCAGCACGCCTTCCGCCTTGAAGTTCTGGATCACCCGGCTGGTATAGCTGCGGCCGACGCCGAGCAAGGTCGAGAGCTGCTCATGCGTGAGCGGCACCACGCCGTCGCCATTGGTGCGCTCGATCGCCGAGATGATCCATTTCGCGGCGCGCTGCTCGATCGAGTGAATCGCATTGCAGGCGGTCGACTGGAAGATCTGCGCCAGCATGCAGTCGGCATAACGCGCGAAGATGTTGCGCACCGAGATCGACTTCAGCTTGGCGGCGTCGAGCTTGCTGATCGGCAGCCGCACGAACGGTCCGCCGAACTTGACGGTGATGCGGGTATAGGCCGGCAGGAATCCCTGGCTGACGATGCCGCCGACCGCGCCCTCGCGGCCGATCAGGATGGTCTCGACATCGCGGCCGTCCTCGTTGGCCACCATGTAGGACGCAAGGCTCGGTCCGCATGGGAAATGCACGATCTGGACATCGTCGCCGGGATTGTAGAGCAAGTCGCCGGCCGCGGCCTCGACCACCGCAAGATGCGGCGCGATCAGCTCGTAATCGGCGGCGTTCAGCCGGCGCAAGAGATTGTTGAACGGCCGGTCATTCGTCCCGGCCAAATCGGTCCGTTTCGCAATCATTTGGAAAATCCTGAAAGCCCAACGCGGACCATACTGAAAAAGTTCCCGGATCTATGTTCACTAGTGAACAGACGCGCCCGCTTGCGATGTGATGAGTTTCATCTCGGGAACCGCCGGCGTGCTTCTGGGCGCCGGTCGCGGGCCATCCGGCCGGACTGATCCGGTCTGTCATCCATCATCGAAGCAATGGACACCGAGCCATGGAATCCGCCCCCAATGCCGGCATGCCCGGTGACGTTCTCGTGGTCGAGGACGATCCGATCATCTCGCTCTATTTCGAGGACACCATCCTGGGCTTCGGCGCCCGGACGGTGCGCACCGCTGCGAACGTCGCCCGCGCGCTCGAATTGATCGCCGAGCGCGCACCGGATTTTGCGCTGCTCGACGTCGGCCTCGTCAGGGGCGAGAAGACCTTCGTGATCGCCGAGCGGCTGGATGCGCTGAAGGTGCCCTTCGCGTTCGTCACGGGCTATGGCGCTGACATCAGGCTGCCGGAATCGCTCGCCGGCAAGCCGCGGCTGACCAAGCCGTGTTCGAGCGAAGCGATCGAGGCCGCGCTGAGAAACGGACACTGACGGGTCGCCGGGCTGCGGCCTCGCCGTCGGTGTGTCCGTCGTCTACGATCCGGAGCGTCGGATTCGGCGGCGTACAGGCATCGGGAAGTCGTCATGGCGAACAGGACATCTGCCGCTGCGCCCGCAACGGCGCTCTCTCTCGGGCTGCTCCTCGCGCCGCTTGCGACGCATCCGATGGCCGGTGCGGCGTTGTCGTCGCTGGCCTCGGCCGTCGCCGCCGCTTGCGTGTCTCCAGCCATCGCTGAGCCAGCCGCGCTCACGAGCGAGCAATCGGCCGCGCTCACGACTTACGACAATGCCCTGAAGAACTTCGTATCGATCCTGCGCCAGCGGCGCGCGCAGATCGATTCCCATCAGCCGCTGCCCGACTTGCCGGGCCAGGCCCTCTACCTTGCCCGTGTCGAGATGATGAGCGCCTACAAGGATCTCACCGATGCGCTACCGTCCAGGATTGGACGACCCAACAGATTCGGGATTCCTCCGGCCTATTTCGACGCCGACAATGAGCCGCTGCTCGATGAGTACAGGAAGCTCTTCGATGTGATGGAGGCGCCGCCCGCGAACGCGCAAAGCTCCGAGACGCCATTCAGGGACGTGGTCGAGCTGGCGACGGTGATCGCGCGCGCCAGGGGGCTGGATGCCGCTGACGCCGCGGTCGCCGGCCGGATCAGTCTCGGCCTGTTCTTTGCCGAGACAAGCGGCAAGCAAAATGCCGGAAATGCGCGGTCGAACACCTACAAGGGCAGCCTGCAGACCGGCCCGTCCGAAGATCGCAACGGTCGAAAGAAGTGGGCCGCCATCAAGCAATCGATCGCGGCCCTCGATCCTGCGCTGAGCCGTCGCGACGACATGGAAGAAGCGCGTGTCGGCAATCTCGATCACCGGTTCAATCACTGGACCGCGGTGCGCGATGCGCTCATGAACGAGCACGCGGATATTTTCCCGCAGGTCCCGGCGATCGCAAAGGCGCTGCCCAATCCGATCGATCAGATGAAGCTCTTTGAGCTCATCCAGATCATTCCGAGCCCGACCAGGTCCGCGCTGAAGTCAGGCGACCTCGTCAATTACAGAATATCCGAGCCCAGGATCATGGGATATCTGCGAAACAACAGCGTCTTCGCCTTCGGTCGAGCCGACCGGGCAAGGACATCCGCGAGCTTCCGCGAAATCCTCGACGCGATGTGGCTCTTCAGCCCCAAATTCGAACAGGCGCTGGCCAAATTCGCGGAGATCAAGGCCGGCAAACCGGGCTGAACCGGGAGGTGCCGATCGCTCGGCGGTCAGAGCGGGCCGAGGAGCGCCCATCGCGGCTCGCAGAATTCCTTGACGGCAGACGCGACGCTGCTGCTGATCGCATTGCGGCGCTCGGGCGAGTCCATCTTGAGTTCTTCGTCCCGGTTGATGATCGAGCCCGCCTCCAGCAGGACGGCGGGCATCGCGGTCTTTCGCAGCACGATGAGCTTATCGTAACTGTAGACGCCGGTGTCCTTGTTCAGCAGGGGATGCTGGTCGTGGCCCATGATGGGCTGGCTGTATTGCTCGGCATATTGCAGCCCTTCAGCTTTCAATTCCCCGGCGACCAGCTCGGCGAACAGCAGGCTGGTCTTGAAGTCCGGATTGTTGCGGGAGACGAACACCGAGTAGCCGCTGAAGCGGTCGCTGAAATGGCGCTTCTGTCCCTCGAATTCCCAGTCCTCCAGCATCTTGTTGGGCACGGAATCATGATGGATCGACAGCAGGAGATCCGCGTGCAGGTTGTTGGCGGTGGCGACCCGCTTGAAGAGGCTGGGTCTCGCTTTGCCTTCGGTCAGCAGCAGCCTGGTTTCGGCAAAGCCGTCGGCCTTCAGCTTCTCCTCGATCAGCCGCGCAAGGCGCAGGTTGAAGGTGAACTCGGCGACATTGCGCGCGCTGATCGCGCCTTCCGATTCAGCGGTATGTCCGACATCGAGCACGATCCGCAATGTCGCGGGATCGCATTTGGCTGCGGCCGGCTTGGAAGCGGGAGGCGGCAGGGCGACCGGCCCAAGCGCGGCGAGCCGCGTAGCGCGTGGCTTTGATGGCGCGCGGTGCCTTGCCAATCTGGCCGGCTTTGCCGATTTCGCGCGCTTTGGCGCTTTGGGATGCTTCGATGAGCTCTTGAAGAGATCAGGCAGCCAGCCGGCATCGCCGACCTCGATCGGCAGCAGCGCGAACACGGCGATCGCGACGACAAGCAAGCGGTGCGGCCGAAGCCCCACGACGATACCACCGAGCACGCGAATCAACTCGCAGCGCCTCATGCTCCGCCCCTCCGGGCCCCCAGCATAACGGCTCTGATAGAGGTACCGGAAGAGGCCGGTGACGTCCATCCCCCGTCAATCGTGCAGCCCCTGCCTTGAGGCAAGGGCTGCAGGACAGGACGTCGGGTTCCGTGGCGGCTGCGACCTGATTACACCGGCTTCGGATCGAGCGTGATCGCCCACAGCTCGGCGTCGACGCGGTCGCGCAGGCTCACCGTCATCTGCCCGCTCTTGCCGTCGATCTTGACGTGGCCGAAGAACTGCATGCCGGCCGACGGCGGCAGGTTCTGGTTGGCTTCGCCCGGCGCCTTGACGAACTTCACCTCGGGACCAAACGTGTTGTCGAGCTCGTTCGGACCGAACGTGCCGGCATGCAGCGGGCCGGAGACGAATTCCCAGAACGGATCGAACTCCTGGAACTGGGCCTTGTTCGGGTTGTAGTAGTGCGCAGCCGCATAGTGCACGTCGGCGGTCAGCCACACCGTGTTGGCGATGCCTGCGGTCTTGATGAAGCGCAGGATGTCGGCGATCTCGAGTTCGCGGCCGCGCGCCGGGCCGTCGCCCTGCGCGAACGCTTCCGAGCCCTTCTTGTTGGCGGCATCGTCATAGACGATCAGCGACAGCGGCATGTCGGAGGCGATCACCTTCCAGGTGGCGCGCGAGTTGAGCAGCGCGCGCTTCAGCCATGCCATCTGATCCGGCCCGATGAAATAGGCATCGGGACCGTAGGTCTCCTGCAGGTTCGGACCGTTGGGGCCGCGATAGCTGCGCTCGTCGAGCATGAACACGTCGAGATGCGGACCGTAGCTCAGCGTGCGATAGACGCGGCCCGGCTCGACGATGCTCTCGCGCATCGGATACATCTCGTGGAAGGCTTTTGCCGCGCGCGCCGCGAGCACGTTGATGTCGCGCTCCTTGTAGGCCGCCGGCAGCTGCTTCGACAGCGACCAGTTGTTGGTCACCTCGTGGTCGTCCCACTGCACGAAGATCGGCACCTCGGAATTGAAGGCGCGCAGGTTCGCGTCGAGGAAATTGTATTTGTGCGCGGCGCGGTATTCGTCGAGCGTCTCGGCAACCTTGGCCTTCTCCGGGATCGTGATGTTCTTCCAGATCTTGCCGTCGGGCTGCTTCTGCTCGGCGGTGATGACGCCGTCGGCATAGATGGTGTCGCCGGAATGCAGGAAAAAGTCCGGGGCGTGCTTCTTCATCGCGGCGAAGGTGATCATGCCGCCGTCGTCGGGATTGATGCCCCAGCCCTGGCCGGCAACGTCGCCGCCCCACACGAAGGAGACGTCGCGGCGGTCGCTCGGCGCGGTGCGGAAGCGGCCGACCACGGGCTCGCCGACAACGTCGATATGGGCGAGGTCGCGGAAGCGGACGCGGTAGAAGATGTCCTGGCCGGACGGCAGGTTCTCCAGCAGCATCTTTGCGGTGAAGTCGCTCTCCGGCAACGCCGTGATCGGCGGCAGCGCGCGGGCATCCTTGAACGAATCTGATGTCGCGACCTCGACCATCATCTGCGAGGGACGGTCCGCGCGCGCCCACACCACGCCGCCGTCGACGCCGACATCGCCGGACTGCACGCCATGGGTGATCACCGGGCGGTCGGCCGCGCGCGACAGATAAGGCATCGCGATCACGCCGGCGCCGGCCGCAGCAGCCGTCGAGAGAAAACGTCGGCGGGTCAGTTTTCGCGAGAACCGGATCGTCATGGGGAGCCTCCTCAGGTCACAGCGACAGTGCGCCGCAGGCGAGCACAGACCTAGAAAAATTCCATGACGGAGAGATTACAGGGGAGGCCGCGTGAGGTGAGCACGTCTGTAAGGCTCCCTCTCCCGCTTGCGGGGGAGGGTGGGGTGGGGGCTCTCTCCACGAGTCGTATCGCGGAGAGAGCCCCCACCCGCATTGCATCTGCGATGCAATGCGGCCTCCCCCGCAAGCGGGAGAGGCGAAGGAGAGCTCGTGGAGAGATGGGAGAGTAAGCCCTACGCCGTGCCCGCCGCCCTGAACTGGCTCGCAGTCCGCTGCAAGTTCTGCGGCATGCTGAGCAGCAGCGCCTTGCGGTCGGCCACCGCGTTGTGGAACTGCTCGAGCGCGATGTTGAACGCGGTCAGCGTGCCTTCCTCGATGGCGCCATGCTCGAAACAGTCGAGCGTGTGGCGCAGGATGTCGTCGGCTTCCGCCTGCAGCTGGTCGAGTTCGTCGGTCGAATCGCTCTGCCGCGCGGCCTTCAGCATCTCCAGCAGGCGCTCGCGCTGCGAGGTGTTGGTGTTGCGCTCGTCCTGCTTGAGATAGCCGGCGAACCATGCACCGGCCGAGCCCATCGCCGAGAACGCCATAAGGCTCCACCAGATGTAATCGCTGTAGCGGTCGAGGAAGGTCTTCTCTTCGCCGTCGACGAAGGCGGCCGCGCCTGGATGCACCGGAATGATGGCGTCCTTGTCGGTGTCGGGCGTCTCGATCTTGGCGGCGAGCGGGAAATCGTTCTTGAGCGACTGCCGGCTCGCAAACAATTGCCGGGTGAATGCCGCGACCGTCGCGTCCGACAGGCCCTTTCGCGCGACGATATGGTGCGAGAAGCTGATCGTCTTCACCTCGTCGTCGGGCCGGTCGGCCGAGCCGAGCGAGCCGGCGGGAATTTCCGCGGCCTCATAGGCCGGATGGTTCTGCGCGATCGCCTCGGACGCATCGATCGGCAGGAAGGTGGGCTCGCCGCCGTCTTTGGTCGACGCCGTGATCGCATCGATCGTGAGCTTGCTGTTGGCCGGACCGACGGCGAGATAGGCATCGGCCTTCAGGTTCTTGATGGCCTCGACTGCTTCATTGGCCGGGAATTGCACGATCTCGACCTTCATCGGGTCGACGCCGTATTGCTGCAGGATCAGCTTCAGCAGATTGACGTTGGCCGGCGTGCGGCCGACGACGCCGATCTTGCGGCCGGCAAGCTGCGCGATCTTGGTGATCTTTGCGGCCTTGCGGCTCTTGCTCTTGCCCTTGGCTGCGGGCGGCACCCACATCACCACGACGTTCTTGCGCAAGGTCGCGACCGCCTGCGCATTCTTTGGCACCTCGAGGTCGCCACGGATGATGGCGAGATCGGCCTTGCCGTCGGCCAGCGTCTGCGCGCTGGCGGTGGCGCCGTCGGTCTGCACCGGGCGCAGCTTGACCTGGGTGTGCTGCTGGTTGTTGAAGGCCTGCGCCAGCGCCTGTACGACCTTGAGGTCATCGCTGCTTGCGGGGCCGACCGCGATCCGCAGCGTCACCGGACGCACCGCGAAATAATACCCGGCGATCAGCGCCCCGACGATGGCGAGCGCGCCCGCGATCAAGACGAACATCAGCCGTCGCTTTGCCGAGCGCAGCGGCTTGGGCGATATGCTGGCGGAGCCGTCTGTCATCGATCTCGCAAACAATCGTCGGGGCTCAATCTCGCAAAATTACCAACGCGCACGGATTCTGCATTTGTAGCAAATTCCTGGAGCCACAGATGTTACATCTCCGTCATGGTTACCAGCGGCGATAGGACGCTATTTCGGCCTTATTTTCGGCATGGATCCCACCCGGAGGCCGGTTGTTAGGCTAAGGTCGGCGTCAAACGGGAGGGTTGCCATGGTCGAAAGGCTGTCAGCAGAAGCAAGGAAGGCCGCGCTTTGGGAACTGGCCGGCTGGTCGGAGACGGCCGGGCGCGAGGCGATCGCAAAGACCTTCGTGTTCAAGGACTTCAACGAGGCCTTCGGCTTCATGGCACGCGCCGCTTTGGTCGCCGAGAAGAGCGACCATCACCCCGAATGGAAGAACGTCTACAAGACGGTCGAGGTCGTGCTGGCCACCCACGATGTCGGCGGGGTGACCAAGCGCGATATCGACCTCGCCAAGGCCATGAACGCGATCGCGAGGCAGTTCGGGGTCAACTGACCCGGCCGCGCGCAACCTTGCGCGGGCTGGCCGACGTCCCCAGATTCGGATCGTCCGCCGCCGATCCGTCGCGCGGCGCCAAAGGGAACCTTGCGATGCCATCGACCGACACCGGCGTGGGGTTTGGGCCTGCCGACCGGCTGGCGCGGGACCCGGAAAGCGCGCGCCGCCGCTTCTGGATCAAGTTCAAGAAAGTGGTGGCGCGGCTGCCGTTCGCCGAGGATCTGCTGGCGGCCTATTACTGCGCCTTCGATCGGCAGACGCCGCGCCATGTCCAGGCCGCGCTGCTCGGCGCGATCGCCTATTTCATCCTGCCGTTCGATTTCATCCCGGACATGCTGCCGGTGCTCGGCTTCACCGACGATGCCGCCGTGCTCGCAACCGCGATCCGCATGGTGGCAAGCCACATCACCTCGGAGCACCGCGATGCCGCGCGCGCCGCACTGAAGCGCGGCGTTGATGGATCGACTCTCGACCCGTCATCCCCGCGCAACGGCTAAGCCGTTGTCGCTGGAGGTGCGAGCTCTTGCGAGCCTCGAAGGATGCACGGCCCGGTCCGGGGCCGTCGACCCTTCGAGACGCGCTGACGCTCTCCTCAGGGTGACGGTGATAGTCCGGAGCGTGATTCAGCGTTGCGCTCAGCTTCCCGGATGCAGGATCACCTTGCCCATCGCCTTGCGGCCGGCGAGCACCTTCAGGGCTTCCGCGGTCTGCGACAGCGGGAAGGTGCGGTCGACATGCGAGGAGATCTTGCCTTCCGCGGTCCATTGCACGAGCTTCTCGAGGTTCTTGCGGTTCTTCTCCGGATTCAGCCGCGCCCACGCGCCCCAGAACACGCCGCGGATGTCGCAGCCCTTGAGCAGCGCGAGGTTGAGCGGAATCTTCGGAATGTCGCCGGCGGCAAAGCCGATCACCAGGAAGCGGCCCTCCCATGCGGTCGAGCGCAGCGCGGCCTCGGCATAGGAGCCGCCGACCGGATCGAACACGATGTCGGCGCCCTTGCCGTTCGTCAGCTTGCGCAGGCCCTCCTTCAGATCTTCCTTGGCGTAGTTCAGCGTCAGCTCGGCGCCGTGCTGCTTGGCGAATGCGAGCTTCTCGTCCGACGATGCGCAGGCAATCACCTTCAGGCCCATCAACTTGCCGAGTTCGCACGCGGCAAGGCCGGTGCCACCGGCGGCGCCCAGCACCGCGAGCGTCTCGCCCGGCTTCGGGCTCGCGCGATCTTCCAGTGCATGCAGCGCCGTGCCGTAGATGATGATGATGCCGGCGGCGCGATCGTAATCGAGATTGTCGGGAATCTTCACGATCGTATTAGCCGGCAGCGCGATCTTGTCGCGCGCGCCGTTGTGGCCGCATGACGCAACGACGCGATCGCCGACCTTCAGATCAGTGACGCCCGCGCCGACGCTCTCGATCACGCCGGCGACTTCGGCGGCCGGCGAGAACGGGAACGGCGGCTTGATCTGGTACTTGCCCTGGATCATCAGGATGTCGAAGAAGTTCAGCGCCGCCGCCTTGATCGCGATCACGGCTTCGCCGGGACCCGCCACCGGATCGGGCACGTCAGCCAGCACGAGATCGTCGGGTTGACAGTATTGCGAGCAGAGGATGGCTTTCATGGACACACCTGAGTTTCGGACGCAAAAAGAGCTGCAAGATCTTGGACTACAAGCTTCATGCCGGATTTGCGGCGGAGCGACAATACAGTGCGGAGGGATCAAACTATGTTTGAAAAAGGCCTGCTAGCGAAAAAGCGCATCCTGATCACCGGCGGCGGGTCCGGCCTCGGCGCGGCGATGGGCGCCCGCTTTGCCGAGCTCGGTGCCGAACTGATCATCTGCGGGCGGCGCGAGGCGCTGCTGGAGGAAACCGCAGGCAAATTCCGCAGCGAGCTCGGTGCCAAGGTGTCGACCGCACGCTGCGATATCCGCGACGGCGCCGCGGTCGAGGCGATGATGGATCAGGTCTGGCAGGAGGCGCCGATCGACGTTCTCGTCAACAATGCTGCCGCAACCTTTATTGCGCAGAGCGAACATTTGTCATTCCGTGCCGCGGACGCGATCCTCGCGCCGACGCTGCATGGCACGATGTACTGCACGCTCGCCGCCGGCCGCCGCTGGATCGAAGGCAGGCACAAGGGCGTGGTGCTTTCGATCCTCTCGACCTCGACCATCACCGGCCGCGCCTTCACGGTGCCGTCGTCGATGGCCAAGACCGCGGTGCTGGCGATGACCAAGAGCCTTGCCGTCGAGTGGGGCCCGAAAGGCATCCGCACCGTGGCGATCGCACCCGGCGCGTTCCCCACGCCAGGTGCCACCGGGCAGTTGCGTCCCGAAGCGCGCGGCGAGACCTGGTCGCAGCGCAATCCGCTCGGCCGCGCCGGCGAGCATTCCGAGCTTGCCAACCTCGCGGCCTTCCTGATCTCGGATCAGGCCGGCTACATCAATGGCGAGATGGTGGTGCAGGACGGCGGCGCGCATTTGCGCAGTTCCGGTGCCGAGGACCTGCTGCAATGGACCGATGCGCAGTGGGAGAGCCAGCGCGCGGCGCGCGCCAAGGGGTGATCAACGATACCAAGCACTGAGTAGCAATCGATGCGCGCGCGGCTTTCGCCGGCGCGCGCCCCAGAACCTAACTGCCTTCCCAAAAAAGCGTTTCCCGGTTATCCATCCGAGCCGGCGGAGGGGAATCGCCGGGCCATCTTCCAGTCACAATGATGGGGGAACCAGTTGGCCGTGCGGCAAATTCTGACATCACTGGCTGTTTGTGTCGTGTGCGGGATCGTCTCCCTCGCGCCGGCGCAGGCTGCGCCCAAGAAAGATGCGGCGAAGGAAGCGACCAAGCCGGCGCAGTCGGCCGCCGCGGCTGCCGCCGGCGGTGCGGAGCCGACGCTGATCGGCCAATTCGGCACCTGGGGCGCCTACACCGCGTCGCCCAACGGCAAGAAGGTGTGCTTTGCGCTCGCCAAGCCGTCGTCGTCGAAGACCAACCCGCCGAACCGGCCGCGCGACCCGGCCTATGCCTTCATCTCGACCCGCCCGGCCGAGAAGGTCGTCAACGAAGTCTCGATCATGATCGGCTACACCGTGAAGCCGGGTTCGGAATCGACGCTCCAGGTCGGCGGCGGAACCTATGCGATGTACACCCAGGGCGACGGCCTCTGGATCAAGAATGCGGCCGAGGAGGAGCGGATGGTGGAAGCCATGCGCAAATCGGCCGATCTGACGGTAAAAGCCGTCTCGGCGAAGGGCACCGAGACGATCGACAGCTTCTCGCTGAAGGGCTTGGCGCAGGCACTCGACCGGCTGGGGCAGGACTGCCGGCGCTAGAGCATGATCCGGAAAAGTGTGGAGCGGTTTTCCGGAAAGATCATGCTCCAAAAAAGCCAGCTCCCGGCTCTGAGGGACAAAATTGAGGTAATTGGCGGCTTTCCAGCACCGGCTGGAAGGCCTATTTGAGGTTTCATGACCGACACCGTGACCACCAATGCCGTGTCCGGCGCCAGCGCGCTGGTCGAAAAGGTTCCGCTCGAGACCTATGTGCCGCCGGCCAAGCCGTCGCTGATCGGGTTGTCGCGCGCCGAGATCGCCGATCGCCTGGGCGAGATCGGCGTGCAGGCGGCGCAGCGCAAGATGCGCACCCAGCAGCTCTGGAACTGGATGTATTTCCGCGGCGCCAAGAGCTTTGCCGAGATGACCAACGTCTCGAAGGACATGCGCGCCGAGCTCGAGAGGCATTTTACCGTCGACCGTCCCGAGGTGGTCGCCGAGCAGATCTCTAACGACGGCACGCGCAAATGGCTGCTGCGGCTGCCGAGCGGCGACAAGATCGAGCGGCCGCACGAGGTCGAGTGCGTCTACATTCCCGAGACCGATCGCGGCACGCTGTGCGTTTCCTCGCAGGTCGGCTGCACGCTGAACTGCTCGTTCTGCCACACCGGCACGCAGCGGCTGGTGCGCAACCTCACCGCCGGCGAGATCGTCGGCCAGGTGATGGTGGCGCGCGACCGGCTGAACGACTGGGCCGATCGCGAGGACGGCACGCGGCGCGTCACCAACATCGTGATGATGGGGATGGGCGAGCCGCTCTACAATTTCGACGCGGTGCGCGATGCGCTGTTGATCGTCGGCGACAATGAAGGCATCGGCATATCCCGCCGCCGCATCACGCTGTCGACCTCGGGCGTGGTGCCGAACATCCAGCGCACCGGTGACGAGATCGGCGTGATGCTCGCGATCTCGCTGCATGCCGTGCGCGACGAGCTGCGCAACGAGCTGGTGCCGCTGAACCGCAAATATCCGATCAAGGAATTGCTGCAGGCCTGCCGCGATTATCCCGGCGCCTCGAACGCGCGGCGCATCACGTTCGAATATGTGATGCTCAAGGGCGTCAACGATTCGCTCGACGACGCCAAGCTGCTGGTGAAGCTGCTCAAGGGCATTCCGGCCAAGATCAATCTGATCCCGTTCAATCCGTGGCCGGGCACCGCCTACGAGTGCTCGGACTGGGAGCAGATCGAAAAGTTCTCCGAATACATCTTCAACGCCGGCTATTCCTCGCCGGTGCGCACGCCGCGCGGCCGCGACATCCTCGCCGCCTGCGGCCAGCTCAAATCGGAGACCGAAAAGCTCTCCGCCCGCGAGCGCCAGGCGCTGCGCGCGATGGCGATGACGGATTGATCAGATGGCCCTGATCGGCCGCCTGTTCGTCGTCGCCTTCGGCTTCCTGATGGCCTGCTTCGTGGCCGGGGTCATCGTGGTCGTCGCGGTGCTGTATCCCGAGATCAGCGATTTCGGCGGGCAGATCGACCAGAGCGCCGTGAACGTCGTGCTCGGCTTCGGCTTCATCTTCATCTCCGGCTTTGCATTGTTGCCCGCGCTGATCGTGGTGCTGATCACCGAGGCCTTCTTCATCAGGAGCGTGCTGGCCTACGCCATCGGTGGCGGGATCGTCGGCGCGGCCTGCTATCTCGGCCTGGTTCCGTTCGATCCCGACATGATGCAATTCCACGGCATCGTGCGCCGTCACATGGAGATCATGACCGGCGCCGGCATCGTCGCCGGCCTGGTCTACTGGCTGATCGCCGGCCGCACCGCCGGCGCCTGGCGCGAGCCGCCGCGCCCCTTGCCGCCGCCCCCGCCATTGCCGTCGCAATCGCCGCGGCCGTGATGCTTCCCATGACCATCCGCCTCGGCTAAACCGCGCGCCATGAACCGGACCGGACTCTTTATCGCGCTGGCGCTCGCGCTCATCATCGGCATCCTGTTCGGGATCTATCCCGAGCTCGACCTGAAGCTCGCGGCCATGTTCTACGATGCCGCGCAGAACACCTTCCCGCTGAAGCTCGACGCGGTGGCGTCGTTCGCGCGCGATGCGGCGATGTGGGTTGCCTGGGCGCTGGTGCTGCCGGCGATCGTGACCATCGTCTGGAAATTCATCCGGCCGGATCGGCCGATGCTGATGTCCGGCCGCGCCGCGGTGTTCCTGCTCACCACGATGCTGCTCTCGGCCGGCGTCCTCACCAACCTCACCTTCAAGAACTATTGGGGCCGGCCGCGGCCGATGTTCGTGACGCAGTTCGGCGGCGACCTGCAATTCATGCCGTGGTGGGATCCGCGCGGCGGCTGCCCGCGCAACTGCTCGTTCTTCTCCGGCGAGGGCGCCACCGCGTTCTGGACCTATGCGCCGGCGGCGCTGACGCCGCCCGCCTGGCGGCCGCTGGCCTTCGCCGGCGCCACCGTGTTCGGGATCGCAACCAGCGGGCTCAGAATGGCCTTTGGCGGGCACTTTTTCACCGACGTCGCGATCGCCGGTCTGGTGTCGTTCTTCACCGTCTGGCTGTTCTACGCGCTGATCTACCGCTGGGCCGCGACCCGGCTGACCGATGCCCAGGTCGATGCCGCGCTGACGCGGCTGGCAATGCCGGGCTACCGGCTGATGCAGCGCTGGCGCCGGGGCGGCCGGGCGGAGCCGAGCCAGCCGGAAGCCTGATTAAAGGCGTGCCCAGGCTCCGGAAATTTGATATTCGCCCAGCGTAATCATCCTGACTTCGACCGATTGGACCGTCCCATGAGCACGATTCTGAAAAGCCTGCCCACCGGCGAGAAAGTCGGCATCGCGTTCTCGGGCGGGCTCGACACGTCAGCGGCGCTGCTCTGGATGAAGCTGAAGGGCGCCAAGGTCTTTGCCTACACCGCCAATCTCGGCCAGCCCGACGAGGCCGACTACGACGCGATCCCGCGCAAGGCGATGGATTTCGGCGCCGAGAAGGCCCGCCTGGTCGATTGCCGCACCCAGCTGGTGCATGAGGGCATCGCCGCGATCCAGTCCGGCGCGTTCCACATCTCGACCGGTGGCATCACCTATTTCAACACCACCCCGCTCGGCCGCGCTGTGACCGGCACGATGCTGGTCGCGGCGATGCAGGAGGACGGCGTCAACATCTGGGGCGACGGCTCGACCTTCAAGGGCAACGACATCGAGCGCTTCTATCGCTACGGCCTGCTGACCAATCCGAGCCTGCGCATCTATAAGCCGTGGCTCGACCAGCAGTTCATCGACGAGCTCGGCGGCCGCGCCGAGATGTCGGCGTTCATGACCGCGCAGGGCTTTGCCTACAAGATGAGCGCGGAGAAGGCCTATTCGACCGACAGCAATTTGCTCGGCGCGACCCATGAGGCCAAGGATCTCGAGAGCCTTGCGAGCGGCATCACCATCGTCAATCCGATCATGGGCGTGCCGTTCTGGCGTGCCGATTGCGACGTCAAGGCCGAGAAAGTCGTGGTGCGCTTCGAGGAAGGCCAGCCGGTCGCGCTGAACGGCAAGACGTTCGCCGATCCGGTCGCGCTGTTCCTTGAAGCCAACGCGATCGGTGGCCGCCATGGCCTCGGCATGAGCGACCAGATCGAGAACCGGATCATCGAGGCCAAGAGCCGCGGCATCTACGAGGCGCCCGGGATGGCGCTGCTGCACATCGCCTATGAGCGTCTGGTCACCGGCATCCACAACGAGGATACGATCGAGCAGTACCGCATCAGCGGCATGCGGCTCGGCCGCTTGCTGTATCAGGGCCGCTGGTTCGACTCGCAGGCCCTGATGCTGCGCGAGACCGCGCAGCGCTGGGTGGCACGCGCCGTCACCGGCGAGGTGACGCTCGAGCTGCGCCGCGGCAACGACTACTCGATCCTGAACACTGAGAGCCCGAACCTGACCTATGCGCCGGAGCGCCTCAGCATGGAGAAGGTCGAGGACGCCGCCTTCTCGCCGGCCGACCGCATCGGCCAGCTGACGATGCGCAACCTGGACATCGCCGATACCCGCGCCAAGCTCGGCCTCTACAACAAGACCGGCCTGCTCTCGAGCGGCGAAGGCTCGCAGATTTTTCAGCTCGAGAACGACAAGGATTGAGACGGCGAGCGGGTCGACACAAACTCAGTGTCGTCCCGGGCACTTCTCGACGAGGAAGCAATCCATCTCCGTCATCCTGAGGTGCGAGCGGAGCGAGCCTCGAAGGATGCGCGGCCCGGCTGGTGGACGTCGATCCTTCGAGACGCGCTCCGCGCTCCTCAGGATGACGGGACTGTTTGTAGCGCAAGCTTCGCTTTGTCTGCCAAACAAGCTCACTTCACCCTGAGCGCATCGAGCAGCGAGCGGAACGCACGCGCGTAATCGGTGCCGGTCTTGCCGATGTCGGGCCCAGCGGAGACCGCGACCGCGGCTTCCGTCACCGCGCCGAGCAGCAGCCGCGCCAGGGGCTCGACCGGCTGCTTGGCGATCACGCCGGCGTCCATCGCGGCCGTCAGCGCGCGCGGAAACTTGCCGCCGAAATGCTTGGCGTCGATCTCGCGCCAGCGTTCCCAGCCGAGCACGGCGGGGCCGTCGCGCAAAATGATCTGGCCGGTCGGGCCTTTTGAGCACGCCGCGAAATAGCCCTGTGTTCCCGCCGCCATCGCCGCAAGCGGATCGTTCTCGGCGCGCGAGATGCGGTCGAGGTCGGCGACGAGGTCCACCGACACCTGCTCGAACACTGCCTCGAACACCGCCTCCTTGGTTGCGAAGTGATGATAGACCGCGCCCTTGGCGACGCGCGCCCCGGCAGCGATGTCGTCCATCGTCGCGGCCGCAAAGCCGCGCTCGCCAAAAATGCGCCGCGCAGCCTTGACGATGGCGGCTCTGGTCTTCTCGCGCCGTTCGGCCTGGGTTGCCATAGCGAATGTCTAGCCCAGGTTCCGGATCGGCGCCAGTTGACTTACCGACTATCAGTCGATAAATACCGACCGTCAGTCGGTAAATGGAGATTGCCCGATGCCCACGCTCAAGACGCTGCAAGCCTTCGCTGATACGGTCGAATCCAACGACCACGTCGGCGCGATCAGGAACTTCTATGCGGCCGATGCCCGCACCCAGGAGAACGACGGCGAATGGCGCGTCGGCCGCGAGGCGCTAGCAGCGCGCGAGGCGGCGGTGCTGGCCGCAGTCTCCGGCGTGAAGACCACGCGGCTCGGACCGCTGCTGCTCGACGGCGATCATTCGGCGATCTGCTGGCGCTTCGAATTCACCGGCAAGGACGGCAAGGTCCGCAGTATGGAGGAGGTCGCCTGGCAGACCTGGCGCGGCGAGGAGCTGGTCGAGGAGCGCTTCTTCTACGACCCGCAGCAGATGGCGCGCTGACACCGAGCATGATCCGGAAAAGCGTGTAGCGGTTTTCCGAAAAGATCATGCTCAAAACAAAGAAAGCGGGATGACGATCCGAAGGAGCGTCATGGCGCCCTTGGCGCCCGCCCTTGCGGCAAAACGTCCCGGCGCCGCCTCATTGCGGCGTCATCTGCCGCCACTAGCCTCCGCCCCGGCGCGCATGATGCGCAAGGGGCGGAGCATCGATCATGATCAAGTCATTGGCCGGCGTGGCCGTCACGCTGGCGCTGTCGACAGCGCCGGCGCTCGCGCAGACCATCTATCCGATCGATCGCGCCGAAATCCTTGTCGGCGCCAAATTCGACTTCAAGGTCGAACTGCCCGGCCTGGCCGACCGGGCCCGGCTCAAGGTGACGCTGAACGGCGCGGACTATGCCGCGGTGTTCGGTCAGAGCGGCACGTTTACCGCGCGCGAGGCCGGCAAGGATCAGTCGGCGTTGCTGCTGCGCGATGTCTCGCTCGCCAAGCCCGGTACGGTTGCCGTCGAAGTCAGCGACGGTACGCAGAGCCGCACGGTAACCTGGACCGTCTATGACACCGGGCCGCGCAAGGCGAAGAACGTGATCCTGTTCATCGGCGACGGGATGTCGCCGGCGCATCGCGTCGCCGCGCGGATCCTCTCCAAGGGAATCGCCGAAGGCAAGAGCCGCGGCAAGCTCGCCATCGACGACATGCCGCATATGGCGCTGGTGGCGACCGCAGGCTCGGATTCGATCATCACCGACTCGGCGAATGCCGCGAGCGCCTACGCCACCGGCCACAAGGCCGCGGTCAATGCGCTCGGCGTCTATGCCGATCGTACGCCCGATCCGCTCGACGACCCCAGGGTCGAGACGATCGTGAGCCTTGCCAAGCGCCGGGCGGGCCTCGCCGTCGGCATCGTCACCAACACCGAAATCGAGGACGCGACGCCCGCTGCGATGATTGCACATACCCGCCGCCGCGCCGCCTATGATGCGATCGTCGCGCAATATTTCGACGCGAAGCCCGACGTGCTGATGGGCGGCGGCGCCGCGAACTTCCTGCCGCAGTCCGCAGCGGGATCGAAACGCAAGGACGACATCGACTATCTCGCGCGGTTTCGCGACGCCGGCTATCCGGTTGCGACCACCGCAGGCGAGTTGAACGCGCTCGCCGCCACGCCGGAGACGCGGCAATTGCTCGGCCTGTTCGCGACCGGCAACATGGACGGCGCGCTGGACCGCAAGTTCCTCAAGGGCGGCGGCGTCAAGAAATTTCCCGAGCAGCCCGACCTGACCGAGCAGGTCGAGGCGGCGCTCACGGTTCTGTCGAAGCACGATGCCGGCTTCTTCCTGATGGTCGAGTCCGGCCTGATCGACAAATACGCCCATCTGCTCGACATGGAGCGCGCGGTCTATGACACCATCATGCTCGACAATGCGGTGCGGCTGGCGCGCGACTGGGCCAAAGCGCGCAACGACGACACGCTGATCCTCGTGCTGGCCGACCACAACCATCCGAACAGCCTGGTCGGCACCATCAATGACGACATGGCCGCGACACCCAACGTGCCGCTGCGCGCGCGCGTCGGCGTCTACGAGAAGGCCGGCTTCCCGAACTACCCGGCGCCCGATGCCGGGGGCTATCCGTCACGCGTCGATGTCAGCCGGCGGCTCGCGATCTTCTCGGCCAGCCTGCCGGACCATTACGAGACGTTCCGCCCGAAGCTCGACGATCCGAACGAGCCGACCGTGAAGGGGGATCAGCCCGACACGTTCAGGGCCAACGACAAGTACAAGGACGTCCCCGGCGTCGTGCTGCGCTTCGGCAATCTGCCGGCGATGATCGGTGCCAGCGTGCATTCCGGCGAGGACGTCATCCTCACCGCGACCGGGCCGGGCAGCGATCGCGTCCACGGCTCGATGGACAACACCGAGGTGTTTCGCGTGATGGTCGACGCGCTGGGGCTTGGGGCGGGGAAGTAGGAAACGATGAGGCAGGCTCGCCGAGCGGCATACTCGCTGCACCTCTCCCACTTGCTGGGGCGAGACGCGCGAAGCTCGCTGTTGGAGGATGGTGTAAGCGGCGACGCTTCTCCAACCTCCCCTTGAAAAGGGGAGGTTGCTTTGCTCGCGAGAGTAAAGCGGGTGGGGATCGGCTCTCTCCGCAGACACCGTCACCTGCGGCTGACCCCCATCCCGACCTTCCCCCTTCAGGGGGGAAGGAGAAGAAACGAAAATGGCCGGGATCACTCCCGGCCATTCGTATCGCGATGTCGCGCCGGCTCAGCGCGGTGGCGCGGCGGAGGCGGTGCCGCCGTTGAGCAGCGGGGTGATGCGGCGGACGGTGACGCGCCGGTTGATGCGGCTCGGTCCGTCGGTCTGCTCCTTCAGGTATTGCGAGCCGTAACCCTGCGAGGTCAGGTTTTCCGCCGGCACGCCGAATTGCTGCGTCAGCAGCTCGGCGGCGGACTGCGCACGGCGATCGGACAGCGACAGATTGTCGGTGTCGTTGCCGGTCGCATCCGTGTGGCCTTCGATCAGGAACACCTCGCGCGGATTGCGCTGGATGGCCCGGTTGAGGCCGTCGGCGATCGCCTGCAGCTTGGCCGCCTGATCCGGCGGGATCTGCCAGGACCCTGAGTCGAAGTTGATGCTGTTGACGTCGATCGACGGCATCAGCATGCGGACGTTCGGGCTGTAGCGGATTTCGTCGAGCGAATAGCGTCGCGCGATCCGATCCACCGGCGGTGCCTCCATGGTGTCGTAGATCACGTCCGGCGCCGCGCTGTCGGACTCGACGATGTAGCGATCATAGGGGATGCGGACCACCGGCGGAGGCAGGTCGACATAGAAGCCGCCGACCGCGCCCGGATCGCGATAGCTGTTGTCGATGATGACGAGCTCGCGGCCACCGGGATCCCTGCGGATCCGGCGCAGCATCTGGCCATCAGGACCGACCACGGTGATGATCTCGCTGCCGTCGGGACGAACCACGATGGTGCGGGTCTCGCCGCCGATCGTCTCGGTGCGAATGTCACGCGCGCCATAGCGGAAGCGATAGACGTCGTCGCCGCGCACATAGGCCTGCCCGCCCGGATCGCGGATGATGATGCGGTCCGGTTCGGTGTAGATGGTGCGGCCGCCTTCGACGACTTCCTGCCGCTGGTTGTGCAGGTCGGCGATGGTCCCGCCGATGATCGCTCCGGCCACCACGCCGGCGCCGACGGCGGCACCGATCGCGAGTGGCGACACGTTGTCATGCCGCGGAGCCGGCGGAAGCGGCGCGGCGACGGTCGGCGCGGTCCGGAAGGCTGAGGAAACCGTCGGTGGGGCGTATTGCGCGTTGCCGGGCGGGGGCGTTGCGGCCGCCGAGCCGGGGACGACACCCGGCGCCGAGGGGCCGGCCGGACGCGTGGGGGCGCCCATGGCCGCTCCTTGGGCCGGCGGCACTGCGGGCGCAGCACCAGCGGCCGGCGGAGTGCCCGGGCGTCCTGGCTGACCCGGAGCCGGCGTCGCGCCGGGAGCGCCCATTGCTGCTCCCGGGGTCGCCGGAGTTCCGGGCGGTGTGGCAGGACGTCCCTGCTGACCCGGCGCCGGTGGCGTCGGCGTCGCGCCGGGAGGCGTCACGGCGGGTGGGGTGCCGGGCGTGCCAGGCCGTGCGGGCGGCTGTCCGCCTGCTGCGGGAGGCGTTGTCGTAGTCGATGGCGTGGGCGTTGCCGGCGACGTCGCGCCGGGCGGCGTCACCGCGGGCGGTGTACCCGGCGGTTGCTTGGCGCCGCCAGGACGTTCGCCACCCGGACGATCACCCGGCCGGCGCTCGGCCGGCGCCGGTGTTGCAGCTCCCGGAGCCGCCGGTACGGCCGGCGTCGGCGTCGCAGCCGGCGTGCCCGGGCGCGCTGCCGGAGCGGCAGTCGGTGCTGCGGGAGTGGCCGCCGGTGCTGGGGTCGGCGGCGTATGCGCGGGTCCTGCGCCGGGCGGTGGCGTGCCCGGCCGCTGCGGTGCTGCCGCCGGCGGCGGTGCGGTCGGCGTGGGATGTGCGGGCGCTGCCGTCGGCGGTGGCGGGGTCGGCTTCGCGGGTGCAGCCGCAGGCGGCTCCGGCCGTGCAGGTGCTGGCGATGGTGCCGGCTTCGCGGCGGGTGGCTCGGGCCGCACAGGTGCGGCTGCCGGCGGAGGCGGAGCTGGCCGCGCGGCGGGCGGTTCGGGCCGTGCGGGAGCGGCCGGCGGAGCGGGGTGTGCCGGGGCGGCCGCGGGCGGCGGAGGCGGAGTGGGGCGCGCGGGCGCGGCTGCCGGCGGAGCCGGTGGTGTCGGATGCGGCGGGGCAGTGGCCGGTGGCGGAGGTGGCGGTGTCGGACGCGCGGGCGCTGGGGCCGGCGGCGGAGCCGGATGCGGCGCGGCTGCCGGAGGTGGCGCCTGCGGATGCGGTGCGGCGGCGGGCGGTGCCGGATGCGCAGGTGCGCCCGGCGCGGGCCGTGGCTTCGGCTTTCCGTCAGGTCCGAGCTCTTCCTTTGGCTGCGCCTGTGCGACGACCAGCGGGGAGGTTTGTGCCTGCGACGCTGAGGTGGCGAATTGCATCACCGTCAGCGCAGTCGTGGCAAGCAGCACGAGACGAAGCTTTGTCATGTCTTGGAGTCCCCGGCGGAAAGTCTGGGCAGGAAGGAAAGGAAGTCAGAACCGAACAATTCGGCAGGACGATGAATTGCCAGCCGTTAGGCCGGATTGTGGCGAGCGCCGAATCATCGGCGAAGTTTATTTCGACATTATAACGGGTTGCGTGT
This sequence comes from Bradyrhizobium sp. USDA3010, assembly GCF_056429065.1. Taxonomy (NCBI): domain Bacteria; kingdom Pseudomonadati; phylum Pseudomonadota; class Alphaproteobacteria; order Hyphomicrobiales; family Nitrobacteraceae; genus Bradyrhizobium; species Bradyrhizobium sp. USDA3010. Next base: position 20,619 of record NZ_JBWJZD010000034.1, on the reverse strand, counting down.
GCGCTTGTTCACTGCGCGTTCAGAAGAAACGCTCGGACACACTCTCAACCGATCTGGAACCTGGGTGCGGCGGCGAATCACGGGACGGCGGGGCGATCTGTCGCAGGCGGCGGGCCGGTTGGTCCGGGCGGTCCGCGCACCGGTGATTCGTCGGGTGTCTTGCCGGGCAACTCGTCCGGTCGCGGCGGCTCGCCGGGTTCGCGCACCGGCGGTGGAATCTCCGGCTGCGGATTGCCGGGCGGAATTCCCGGCGGGGGTTCACTCGGCGTGCCCGGCGTCGTCGGCGGAATCTCGGGGGGCTCGATCGGCATTAGATCAAGACCGTGAAGCTGATGCCGATGCAAGGTCCGTCGATGTCAGGTCGCGTCGCGCGCATTGATCGCTCCATCGCAGTTCGAAGCGACAACGGATCGCGCGCCGCGCCGTTCCTCTGCACGTTATCCGGGCGTGTGGCAGACCGCCTCGATGTTGTGGCCGTCGGGATCGAACACGAACGCGCCGTAATAGTTCGGGTGATAATGCGCGCGAATGCCGGGTGCGCCGTTGTCGCGGCCGCCGGCTGCCATCGCGGCCTTGTAGAAGGCGTCGACAGTGGCGCGGTCCTTGGCCGTGATCGCGATATGCACCGGCTTGTTCATCGCGCCTTCGCCGCCGATCCAGAGATCCGGCTTGCCGTTGGCGCCGAAGCCCGCCGCAGGCGCGTGCCCGGTCACTTCCGCGGGCACTTCCATGATCAGGCCGTAACCGAGCGGCGCCAGCGCCGTCTGGTAGAACGCCTTCGCGCGCTCGTAGTCCGAGACCGAAAAGCCGATATGGTCGATCATTGCGAGCTTCCCTTGTTGTGCCGCATTGGCATCCGCGCTTTCGTTTCACCTCCCCTTGGAAAGGGGAAATGAAGATGTAGCCCGGATGCAGCGAAGCGCAATCCGGGGCTGCTCTAGCCGCGGATGGTCTGGTCCCGGATTTCGCTGCGCTTCATCCGGGCTACGGTCGGTCTTCTTTCAGGGAAAGGAGAAGACAAGTCCGTCGTCCGGCACGGCCGACCTCGGCCGCGGGTGCATCTCAACCGCGCACAAGCAGCGTGTTGCTCCGCGTCCGGCCCTGATCGACGTAACCGCGCGTGTGCATGTCCGCAATGCAGTCGTCGGTCCATTCGTCCTTTGACAGATGCTCGATCACGACAGCGCGGGGCCACAGCTGCTCCGGCGCGTCGCGGAAGAAGCCGGTGAGCACGCGGTCCTCGAACCCCTCGACGTCGATCTTCAGCGCATCGACGCTGGTCGCGCCGGTCTCTTCGAGAATGCGTTGCAGCCGCAGCGACGGCACCTTGAACGCCTTGCCCGTGGGCGTGCCGGTGACGATGTGGCTGGCGCCGAGATTGTCGCCGTCGGTCTCGATCATCAGCTCGCCGTCGGTCGGACCTGCGGCGGCCGCAACCAGGCGCACCTGCGGATAGCCGGAGGCCTGCGTGTTGAATTTGAGCCGCGCATGCGTCAGCGGATGCGGCTCGATCGCGATCACCTTGCCATTGGGCCCGACATCGCGTGCCAGCGCCAGCGCATAGGTGCCGACATTGGCACCGAGATCGACGAAGGTGCCGCCGGCGCCGACATGCGCCCGCAGGAAGGCGAGCTCTTCCAGATTGTAATCGGGATTGAACAGCGCACCGCGCTCGGTCGCGCTCGCCTGATGATAAAAGCGGAACGATGCGCCCTGATAGGTCACATCAAGCGGTCCCGAACCGAACAGATCGACCAGCCGCGACAGCCAGGGCCGGAACGCGCCGCGCTTCAATCCGCTGCCATGCGCAAGCCGGATGATGGCGGCCTGCGCCGCATTGGGCGCCAGGGCGCCGAACGGCGGCGGCGAAATGTCGTTGCTCGGGATCACGCATGGCCTCATCAAAAGCGGCGCATGCATAGCCGGTTTTGACGGGAGCGCCAACGTCCGTCATGCGGCCTTGGCCGAGGCTCGCCGTTGCCGCAGGAAGCGGCCGAGCAGCCTTCGCTGGCCCTTGCGCGGGATCAGGTCGACGTCGCTGACCAGCCTGGCGCCGCCCTTGCGGCGCTCCAGCACGATCTTGCGGCTATGGAATGCTTCGAGTTCGGCGCGATGGGCGACGCTGACGATAGTCGCCTTCGGCAATTCCGTCGTCACCATCTCCATCATCTTGTCCTGGCTCTTTTCGTCGAGCGCGGAGGTCGCCTCGTCGAGCACGACGATGTCGGGGTTGTGCAGCAGCAGGCGGGCAAAGGCGAGCCGCTGCTTCTCACCGCCGGACAGGGTCTGGTCCCACGGCGCGTCCTCCTCGATCTTCTCCTTGAGATGGTCGAGGCCGACCTTGTGCAGAGCGTCGCCGATCTGCTCGAGGCTCCAGTCCTCCGCCGCGCCGGGATAGGCCACTGCGCGCCGCAGCGTGCCCGAGGGTACGTAGGGCTTTTGCGGCAGCATGAACAGGCGGCGGTCCGCATGCAGGCTGACGCTGCCGCCGCCCCAGGGCCACAAGCCCGCAATGGCGCGGACCAGCGTGCTCTTGCCGGTCCCGGATTCGCCGGCAACCAGCAGCCGTTCCCCCGCCTCGATCGCGACTTCAGTCTCGCCGACCACGGCCGTGCCGTCGTCGAGCGTAACGGAGAGGTCGTTGAGCCTCAGCATGACCTCGCCCGCGGTCTCGTCGCGCTTGATGCGGCCGAAGCCGTCGCCGGTCTCGGCGCGTTCAAGCCCGTCGAGCGACATCATCAGCGACGCGATGCGGCGCGCGCATGCGTTCCAGTCGGCGAGCCGCGGATAATTGTCGACCAGCCAGCCGAACGCGGTCTGCACGATGGTGAAGGCTGAGGCTGCCTGCATCACCTGGCCGAGCGTCATGCTGCCCTCGAGGAATTTTGGTGCGCACAGCAGCACGGGCACCACCGGCGCAATGAGATTCGATCCCTGCGACACCAGCGTCGTGCGCATGTGCTGTCCGGCGAGCCGCGCCCATTGCCGCAGCACGTTCGAGAATGTCCTGTCGATGCCGTCGCGCTCCTCGGCCTCGCCGCCGAGCAGTGCGATGCTTTCGCCGTTCTCGCGCACGCGCGTCAGCACATAGCGGAATTCCGCCTCGGCCTGGTTCTTGTCCTCGGAAATCTGCACGAAGCGGCGCCCGATCGCCACGATCGAGCCGGACGCGATCGCGGCATAGACGATCGCGGCGATGACCAGGAAGCCCGGGATGCTGACGGAGGAGCCGCCGAGCGTCAGCGTCAGCGCGCCGCCGATCGTCCAGAGCACGACAATGAACGTGACGGCAGACAGCAGCGCCGAGGTCACGCCGGCGATGAAGTCGACCGGCGAGTCGGTTGCGATCCGCAGATCCTCGGCGATGCGGTATTCCGGATTCTTGTGATCGCCGTCGACGAGATTGAGCTGGTAGTAGCGGCCGTTCGCCAGCCAGCGCGAGACGACGGCGTTGGTCAGCCAGGCGCGCCAGCGCCGTTGAATGCCCATGCGGCCGAACACCTGGGCGACGCCGAGCAGCACGCTGCCGATCGCGAGCGGAAAGAAGATGGCGGTCAAGTGAAAGACACCGACCGAATCCCGCTTTTCGATCGCATCGAAGATCGCGCGATTCCAGACATTGATGCCGTACTGGACGGCGACATTGGCGACGATCAGCAGCAGCAGGCCGATCGTGAACAGCCACGCCAGCCGGTCGCCGTTGCGTCCCCAATATCCCCGTGCGCTGATCCAGAATCGCGTCAGCAAATAGTCCTTGCGCGCCTGTTCGGCTTCCTCGGGCGACAGTTCGGGTTCGGGTTCGAGAATTTCCGGCGGCGGTTCGACATGGTCGCCGTCTTCGGCGATGACCTCGACAAATTCCGACTTGTCGTCTTCGGTCTGCGCGGCGTCGGTATCTTCGAGGCCGGCTTGCTTCGCACCCGCCGCCCGAGGCGAAGATGCCTTGGCGGAAGATCGCTTGCTCGAAGCTTCGGATGTTGCCGCAGCTTTGCTCATGCCACGACAACGCCAAGGCAAATCAAACGGTTCCTCGCCGCACCCGCGATCAAATCATGTCGCGAGGATGCGAAGCTGCGTCCTCCTCCACGCTGTCATCCCCCGGCTTGAGTACGCCGCGGCCCATCAGATTGGACCCGGCGTCTCTGGAATACTGGGTCACCCGCATGCGCGGGTGACGACACCGGTGGCGAGGCAATGGAATCGAAAACCTGCGGTCCATCGTCACGACGCCGGCGCCTGGTCCCGCTTCAGCCGGCGCGAGCGCGTGGCCTTGTGCAGCACGCGCGCCAGCTGCTCGGCCGAATACGGCTTCTGCAACAGCTCGAAGCCGCCGCTGCCCTGCTGCGACAGTACCTGGCTGTAGCCGGAGGCAAGCACGATCGGCAGATCGAGCCGCTGCCGGCGGATCTCCTCCGCAAGCTCGATGCCGCTCATGCCGGGCATCACGACGTCGGTGAACACCAGGTCGAACCTGTCGGGGTCGACGGCCAGCTCTTCCAGCGCGTGGGTTGCGTTCTCGACCAGAACGCAGGTGCAGCCGAGCTGGGTCAGGGTGTCGGCGGCGAACTTTCCGACTTCGGCATTGTCCTCGACGATGAGGACCGACGCGCTGGTCTGATCGATCGAAGGCGCATCCTCCGTGAGCGGCGATTGCGCGTTGTGTCTGCCGACGACACGCGGGAGATACAGCGTGAACGTCGAGCCCTTGCCGACTTCGCTGGTCACGGTGACCTCGCCGCCGGATTGCTTGGCGAAGCCGAACACCTGCGACAGGCCAAGGCCGGTGCCGTGTCCGACCTCCTTGGTGGTGTAGAACGGCTCGAAGATGCGGCCGAACAGCTCCTGCGGAATTCCGACGCCGGTATCGGCCACCGACACCGCGATATGGCCGTGCGGGCTCGGCGGCGTGACCGCCTCGGACGGCAAATTCTTCACGGCGCGGACCGCGATCGTGAGCCGGCCGACGCCGTCCATCGCGTCGCGCGCATTCACCGCCATATTGATGATGGCGGTCTCGAACTGGCCGGCATCGGCGTTGACGAGGCAGGTCTCGTCCGGCACCTGCGCTGTGATCTCGATGCGCGAGCCGATCAGGGTGGTGATCATCTCGCTCAGGGTGCGGACATTCTGGCAGACGTCGAACACCTCGGGCTTCAGGGTTTGCCGGCGCGCGAATGCGAGCAGCTGGTTGGTCAGCTTGGCGGCACGGTTCACGGTGTTGGAGATCGCATCGATGTAGCGCTGCCGCCGTGCCTCCGGCAGGTCCGGCCGCCGCAACATGTCGACCGACGCGCGGATCACGGTGAGCAGATTGTTGAAGTCATGCGCGACGCCGCCGGTGAGCTGCCCGAGCGCCTCCAGCCGCTGGCCATGCCGCAACGCGTCCTCGGCCTCGATGCGCCGGTCGGCCTCCTCCTGCAGGCGCTCGGTTCGCCGGAAGGCGAGCGCGAGCAGGCCGAACAGCAGCGCGGTGGCCGGTATGCCGAAGATCAGGTGCTGCGCCATGGTCGAGATCCAGCGCGCCTGGATCGCCGAGGTTTCGAGCCCGGCGCTGACATAGATCGGGTATTCGGCCAGCCGCTGATAGCGCATGCGCCGTTCGATGCCGTCGGCCGGGGAACGGATCGTCATGCCGCCGGTCTCGGGATTGGCGACGATCTGCTGCCCCAGCGGCCCGCTCGGCTCGAATCTGGCGTCGTGGTCGATGATGGGGAAATGCGCCAGTATCGAGCCATCGGTCCGGATCAGCGCCAGGAAGCTGCCGGGCTCGCGGCCGATCTTGGCGTAGAAACTCTCGAAATATTCCGGAAGCACGGAGGCCTGGATCACGCCGCCAAAGCTGCCGTCCTCGTTGTTGCGGCGGCGGCCGACGCTGAAGAACCGCGCACCCTGATAGGGTGGCCGCGGCGTCAGCACCTCGCCGATATAAGTGCCGATGTCGCGCTCGGCGTGGATGCGGAAGTAATCCCGATCCGAGAAATCGATGTCGGGGGCCGGTTGCACCAGGCTGTTGACCAGCGCATGGCCGTTGGCATCGAACACCCAGATCGATTTCACCTGGGGGAGCGTGTCGGCGACCCGGCGCAGCCGCTCGTGCAGGCTCTTCTCGCGCGCGACGATTTCGGCATCGCTCATGCCGCGGACGACCTCGGTGATCTCGGCCAGGCTGCGGTCGATGGTCTCGAATACCTTGAGCGCGTGCTCGTGGGCGACGTCGAGCGTGCGCTGGATCTCCTGGTCGGCGGCCTCTCTGGTCGAGATCCGGGACATCGCGGAGGCGAACAGGAACAGCGCCAGCGGAAGGGCCAGCGAGGCGGCCATCATCCATTGCAGCAGTCTCAGCGAATTGCGTTGTGCAGCGGTCGGCACGGGCGCTCCGGCTCCGTAGCGAGCTTAACGCAAACCGTCGCGCCGGAGGAAGCGAAACCCCGCTTGGCGCCCCGGCGCAGCGGCTGCCTCGTCATCCAGCCGCCGGTCAAGGTTACCGGAGGCCAACCCGGATCGATCAATTGGGAGCCGGCACTCGTCCGGGGCGACGCGGGGCGGATGCCGCCCGGCGTCATCACGACCCCGTTAGCGCCGCGCCGGCCGTCAAGCGGAAAAACGACCCGGATGACGCTTCCCGGCGCTGTTTTTAGGAGTTCTAAAACCACTCACGGGCAAATGCTTGACCCTGTGACTACCTGCTGAAACACAGGCCGCATGACAGGCGATCCAAACTCCTCCCAGGATAACTTACGGGACATCCGGCTCGGACATGCGGATCGCGGTTTTGTCGGAAAAATCATCAGGCTCGATGCGCTCGTGACGGGTTCATCGCTCTCTCCGCAGGAGCTCGAGCAGCGCCTGGTGGAGATGGGATTTGTCGAGGGTGCACGCGTGGAAATCCTGCATGAAGGCACGATCCGGCGGGATCCGATCGCGGTGCGCGTCGACAACATCACGATCGCGCTGCGCCGGAGCGAAGCCATGGCCGTGATCGTCGAATGACAACTGCATCCCTGCGCCTGGCGCTGGTCGGTGCGCCGAACACCGGCAAGACGTCGCTGTTCAACCGGTTGACCGGCAGCAGCCAGAAGGTCGCCAATTATCCCGGCGTCACGGTCGAACGCAAATCCGGCGGCTTCGTCACGCCGGAGGGCCGCAGCGTGACGGTGCTCGACCTGCCCGGCACCTATTCGCTGCGCGGCCGCAGCCCGGACGAGGAAATCACCCGCGACATCGTGCTCGGCCGCTTCGACGGCGAGGCTGTGCCCGATCTCGTGCTCTGCGTCGCGGACGCCACCAATCTGCGGCTGACCTTGCGGCTGGTGCTCGAGCTGAAGCGCGTCGGCCGGCCGATGATGCTCGTGCTCAACATGATCGATATCGCGAGGCGCCGCGGCGTCACGATCGATCTCGATCGCATGTCGCAGGAGCTCGGCCTGCCGATCGTGACCTCGGTCGCGGTCCGCAAGGGCGGTGTCGACGAGCTCTTGAAGCGGACCGACGAATTCCTGGCGCGATCGCATGAGGCGGCGGCCAGCGAGTGGGCGGCGCCGACGATTGCCGACCTCAAGGCGGCGCAGCGCGAGGCGGACCGCATCATCGCCGCAGCCGTAACGCTGCCGACCAAGCCCGACACGCTGACCAACCGGATCGATTCGGTCGTGTTGCATCCGGTCTGGGGTCTCATGATCCTGGCCGTGATCCTGTTCGTGATGTTCCAGGCGGTGTTCACCTGGGCGCAGCCGGCGATGGAATTGCTGTCGGACGGCTTCTCCGCGCTTGGGCAGCTGATCCACGATTTGCTGCCGGAAAGCTGGAGCCTGTTGCAGAGCTTCCTGCAGAACGGTCTCATCTCGGGCGTCGGCAGCGTCATCGTGTTCCTGCCGCAGATCATCATCATCTTCCTGTTCATCCTGCTGCTGGAAGATTTCGGCTACATGGCGCGCGCCGCGTTCCTGATGGACCGCATCATGGGCGGCGCCGGGCTGCACGGCCGCGCCTTCATTCCGCTGCTGTCGAGTTTTGCCTGCGCCATCCCCGGCATCATGGCGACGCGGGTGATCGACAATCGCCGCGACCGCCTGACCACGATCCTGATCGCGCCGCTGATGACGTGCTCGGCGCGGATTCCGGTCTATACGCTGATCATCTCGGCCTTCGTTCCGTCGACCACGCTGTGGGGCTTCGTCAATCTGCAGGGGCTCGTGATGTTCGGTCTCTATGCCGCCGGCATCACCAGCGCGCTGACGGTCTCGGCAATCGCAAAGTTCTTTCTCTGGCGCGACCACGCCCCGGCGCCGTTCATGCTGGAATTGCCCGACTACAAGGTGCCGCGGCTGCGCAGCATCGCGATCGGCGTGCTCAATCGCGCGAAGATGTTCCTGTATCGCGCCGGCACCACGATCCTCTCGATGATGGTGCTGATCTGGTTCCTGGCCTCGTTCCCGACCGCGCCCGCCGGCGCCGAGGGGCCCGCGATCAACTACAGCTTTGCGGCGATGATCGGCCATGCGCTCGAGCCGCTGCTGCGACCGATCGGCTTCAACTGGCAGATCGCGGTGGCGCTGATCCCGGGCATGGCGGCGCGCGAGGTCGCGGTCGCGGCGCTCGGCACCGTCTATTCGATCGAGGGCGGCAAGGAGGCGGCCGAGCAGATCGGCCAGGTGCTGGCACAGAAATGGTCGCTGGCGACCGCATTGTCGATGCTGGTCTGGTACATCTTCGCCCCGCAATGCGCCTCGACGCTCGCGGTGATCCGCCGTGAGACCGGCGGCGCGAAGTGGATGGTGGTGACGTTCCTGTACATGCTTGCGCTGGCCTATGTCGCGAGCTTCCTGACCTTCAATTTGGCGCAGGCGCTGGGGCTGCATTAGCGGGGCCGTCGCGTTCTGTCGCGGCGGCAATGGGTGCAACCGGGCGGGCAACGAAGTAGAGTTCGTTCGGGGGCGCCTCTCGCGCATCCACGGGTTCCCTGCGAGACCACGCAATGTCGACGTTCGGCCTGGAGCGGGTATTTTCGCCTCGAAGCGTCGCCATCGTCGGCGGCAGCCCGCGGCCGTCGTCGCTCGGCGCGGCGGTGCTGCGAAACCTCAAGGCGAGCGGCTTCGCCGGCAGACTGGGCGTCGTCAACCGGCACTATGCGGATGTTGATGGCGAGCCGACCGTTGCCGAGCTGAAGTCGCTTCCGTTTGTTCCGGACCTCATCGTCATCAGCGCACCGGCGGCCGCGATTCCGGAGATCGTGGCGGAGGCGGGGCTCGCCGGCGTTGCCGGCGCCGCGATCCTGTCGGCCGGTCTCGGTCATGGCGCAGGTTCGCTCGCGGAGATCGTGGAGCAGACGGCGCGGCGGCACGGCATGCGCCTGGTCGGGCCGAACTGCCTCGGCGTCATGGTGCCGCGCGCGAAGCTCAACGCGAGCTTCGCCTCGCATCAACCGTCCGAGGGCCATGTCGCGCTGATCTCGCAGTCCGGCGCGGTCGCGTCGGCGATGATCGAGTGGGCGGCGGAGCGGCGGCTCGGCTTCTCCGGCATCGCGTCGATCGGCGACCAGCTCGATGTCGACGTCGCCGACCTCTTGGATTATTTCGCGCTCGACGATCATACCAGCGCGATCCTGATCTACCTCGAAGCGGTCAAGGACGCGCGCAAGTTCATGTCGGCGGCGCGCGCCGCGGCCCGCATGAAGCCGGTCGTGGTCGTCAAATCGGGGCGGATGGCGGAGGGGGCAAAGGCCGCCGCGACCCACACCGGCGCGCTGGCCGGCTCCGATGCGGTCTATGACGCCGCCTTCCGCCGCGCCGGCATGCTGCGCGTCTACGATCTTCGCCAATTGTTCGATTGCGCAGAGCTGCTCGGCCGCGGCTTCGTGCCGCGCGGCAACCGGCTTGCGATCCTGACCAATGGCGGCGGGCTCGGCATCCTCGCCACAGATCGGCTGGCCGAGCTCGGCGGCGTTCCCGCGACGCTGCTGCCGCAGACCATCGCGCGGCTCAACGAGTTGCTGCCGCAGGGCTGGTCGTCAGCCAATCCCGTCGACATCGCAGGCGATGCCGATGCCGCCCGTTACGTCGTGGCGCTCAACGCGCTGCTCGATGACGCCAACAACGACGCGGTGCTGGTCGCGAACGTGGAAACCGCGGTGGCGCCGGCCGAGGGCATTGCCGAGGCGGTGGCGCAATGCGTGCGTGACCGCAGGACCAAACGAAGCGCGGTCGCGGCACTGGTGCTTGCGGCGTGGGTCGGCGCCGACGAGCGCACCGGCGCGATCTTCGAGGCGGCCCGCATCCCGCATTTCCCGACCGAGGACGATGCGGTGCGCGCCTTCATGTATCTGGTGCGCTATCGCGAGGCCTCCACGGCGCTCGCCGCGACCCCGCCGGGCGTCGCATCGGTGTTCACGCCGGAGACGGCCGCGGCGCGGCATGTGGTTGTGAAGGCGTTGTCGGAAGGGCGCGCCTGGCTCGATCCCGCCGAGATCGTCGCCCTGTTCGAGGCCTATCGCATTCCGATCGTGACGACGGTCGTCGCTGACAGCGCCGAGGACGCCGCCGAGAAGGCGCTGCCGTTCCTCGCCGGGGGGCACGCGATCGTGGTCCGGGTGTTCTCGCGCGACATCAGGCACGCGTCCGAAGTCGGCGGCGTGATCCTCGACCTGCGCACCAAGGACAGCGTCGTCGAAGCGGCAAGGACGGTGCTCGAACGCGCCCGAAGCGCGCGGCCGGATGCGACGCTGCAAGGCGTCACGATCCAGCCGATGATCGTGCGGCGTGCGGCGCGCGAACTGATCCTCGGCATCGCCGACGATCCGACCTTCGGCCCGGTGATGGTATTCGGCCGCGGCGGCCCTGCGGTCGAGGTGATCAATGACAAGGCGGTGGCGCTGCCGCCGCTCGACATGAATCTCGCCCATGAGCTGGTCGGGCGGACGCGCGTCTCGCGGCTGCTCGGCGGCTATGGCGATGTGCCGGCCGTCCCGGCCGAACTGGTGCCGCTCACCCTGGTCAAGCTGGCGCAGATGGCGGCCGACATTCCCGAGGTCGCCGAGCTCGATATCAATCCGATGCTGGCAGACGAGACCGGCGTCCTCGCGCTCGATGCGCGGGTGGCGATTCGCAAGCCGGCACGGCTGTTCGCCGGTCAAACCAGACTAGCAGTAAGGCCCTATCCGTCGCAATGGGAGGGCGAGCTGGCGTTACGCGACGGCTCGCGCGTCACGGTGCGCCCGATGCGGCCGGAGGACGAGCCGATGGTCGCCGAGTTCTTCAAGCGCGTCACGGCCGAAGACCTCAGGCTGCGCTTCTTCCACGCGATGAAGGAATTCTCGCACGCCTTCATCGCGCGCCTGACCCAGCTCGACTATGCGCGCGCGATGGCCTTTGTGGCGCTCGATTCGGCGACCGGCGAAATGATGGGAGCGGTCCGGCTGCACTCGGACTCGCTGTACCAGAACGCCGAATATGCGATCCTGCTGCAGTCCGATCTCAAGGGCAAAGGGCTTGGCTGGGCGCTGATGCAGCTCCTGATCCACTATGCGCGGTCGGAGGGATTGAAGCGTCTGTCCGGCCAGGTGCTGACCGAGAACACCACGATGATCGGGATGTGCCGCGATCTCGGCTTCACTGTGACGATGGATCCGGAGGATCACAGCATCGTCGATGTCGTGCTCGACCTCGATCGACCTGCCGTCGATGCGGTCGGCGCCGATATTCTGATCCGGCCCGCGGCGGCTGGCCGCTGATCACAGCGCCAGCCGCGGCTGTGTCGGATCAGATCTGGCGTTCGACCATCTTGAACTTGAGCTCGGCGATCGCTTCCGAGGGGTTGAGGCCTTTCGGACACGCCTTGGCGCAATTCATGATGGTGTGGCAGCGATAGAGGCGGAACGGATCCTCGAGATTGTCGAGCCGCTCGCCGGTCGCTTCATCGCGGGAATCGGTGACCCAGCGCGTCGCCTGCAGCAGCGCGGCGGGACCGAGGAAGCGCTCGCTGTTCCACCAGTAGCTCGGGCAGGAGGTCGAGCAGCAGGCACACAGGATGCACTCGTAGAGACCGTCGAGCTTCTCGCGGTCCTCGTGGCTCTGCCTCCACTCCTTCTGCGGCGTCGGCGTCGTGGTCTTCAGCCACGGCTCGATCGAGGCATATTGGGCGTAGAAATTGGTGAGGTCGGGGACGAGATCCTTCACGACCGGCTGGTGCGGCAGCGGATTGACCTTCACCGCGCCTCCGGCGCCCACGTCGTGCATCGACTTGGTGCAGGCCAGCGTGTTTTGGCCGTCGATGTTCATCGCGCAGGAGCCGCAGACGCCTTCGCGGCAGGAGCGGCGGAAGGTCAGCGTCGGGTCGATGTGGTTCTTGATCCAGATCAGGCCGTCCAGCACCATCGGACCGCAATCATTGGTGTCGACATAATAGGTGTCGACGCTCGGATTCTTGCCGTCATCCGGGTTCCAGCGATACACCCGGAATTCGCGCGTCTCGGAGGCACCGGCCGGCTTCGGCCAGGTCTTGCCGCCGGAAATCTTCGAATTCTTGGGAAGTGCGAATTCAACCATGCTTGCTCGCCTTCGTTCTCAGTAGACCCGCGCCTTCGGCGGGATGTACTGCACATCATTGGTCATCGTGTAGTCGTGGACGGGACGATAATCGATCGCGGTCTTGCCGGCCGGATCGATCCAGGTCAGCGTGTGCTTCATCCAGTTCTTGTCGTCGCGGGCAGAGAAGTCTTCGCGTGCATGCGCGCCCCGGCTTTCGGTGCGGTTGGCGGCCGATTCCATCGTCACGACCGCCTGCACGATCAGATTGTCGAATTCCAGCGTCTCGATCAGGTCGGAATTCCACACCAGCGAGCGGTCCGACACCGAGATGTCACCGACGCCGCCATAGACCTTGTGGATCAGGTTCTGGCCTTCCTGCAGCACGTCGCCGGTGCGGAACACGGCGCAATTGTTCTGCATCACATGCTGCATGCTGTCGCGCAGCTTCGCGGTCGGCGTGCCGCCGGAGGCGTAGCGGAAGTGATCAAGCCGGCCGAGTGCGCGGTCGGCCGAATCCTTCGGCAGCTCCGGCTGCTTGGCGTTCGCCGTCAACTTGTCGGCAAGGCGCAGCGCGGCGGCGCGGCCGAACACCACGAGATCGATCAGCGAGTTGGAGCCGAGGCGGTTGGCGCCATGCACCGAGACGCAGGCGGCTTCGCCGATCGCCATCAGGCCCGGCACCACCGAATTGTCGTCGCCGTTGCGCTTGGTCAGCACCTCGGCGTGATAGTTGGTGGCGATGCCGCCCATGTTGTAGTGCACGGTCGGCACGATCGGGATCGGCTCGCGGGTGACGTCGACATTGGCGAAAATCTTCGCCGATTCGGAGATGCCCGGCAGCCGCTCATGCAGCACCTTCGGATCGAGGTGATCGAGGTGCAGGAAGATGTGATCTTTCTTCTTGCCGACGCCGCGGCCTTCGCGGATTTCGATCGTCATCGCGCGCGAGACGACGTCGCGCGAGGCGAGGTCCTTGGCCGATGGCGCGTAACGCTCCATGAAGCGCTCGCCTTCGGAGTTGACGAGATAGCCGCCTTCGCCGCGGGCGCCTTCGGTGACGAGGCAGCCCGAGCCGTAGATGCCGGTCGGATGGAACTGGACGAACTCCATGTCCTGCAGCGGCAGCCCGGCGCGCAGCACCATGCCGCCGCCGTCGCCGGTGCAGGTGTGTGCAGAGGTGCAGGACGCATAGGCGCGGCCATAGCCGCCGGTCGCCAGGATCGTGGTCTGGGCGCGGAAGCGATGCAGCGTGCCGTCGTCGAGCTTGAGCGCGATCACGCCGCGGCAGACGCCCTGGTCGTCCATGATCAGGTCGATGGCGAAGAATTCGATGAAGAACTCGGCCGCGTGGCGCAGCGACTGGCCATACATCGTGTGCAGCATGGCGTGACCGGTGCGGTCGGCCGCGGCGCAGGTGCGCTGCGCCTGGCCCTTGCCGTAGTCCAGCGTCATGCCGCCGAACGGGCGCTGATAGATCTTGCCGTCCTCGGTGCGCGAGAACGGGACGCCCCAATGCTCCAGCTCGTAGACCGCGTCGGGCGCGTTGCGCACCATGTATTCGATCGCGTCCTGGTCGCCGAGCCAGTCCGACCCCTTCACGGTGTCGTACATGTGCCAGCGCCAGTCGTCGGGATGCATGTTGCCGAGCGAGGCAGAGATGCCGCCCTGCGCCGCAACGGTGTGCGAGCGGGTCGGGAACACCTTGGTGATGCAGGCGGTGCGCAGGCCCGCTTCCGAGCAGCCGACCACGGCGCGCAGGCCCGCGCCGCCGGCGCCGACCACGACGACGTCGTAGGTGTGGTCCTGGATCGGGTAGGCCTTGCCATTGGTGGCCGGGCCACTGCCGTTGGTGGCCTTGCCGTTTCCTTCACCGGCCATGGGTTATACTCCCGACGACAATTTGAGGATTGCGTAGATCGAGGCCAACGCGACCGCGACGCAGAAGAAGTTGTTCGCCATCACGCTGGCGATCTTCAGCTTCTCGTTATGGATGTAGTCCTCGATCACGACCTGCATGCCGATCTTCATGTGCCAGGTGCTGGCGACGATGAAGAGCAGCAGGATGATGGCGATCGGGATCGAGCCGAGGATCTGTGCGGCGCCGGCATGATTGCGGCCGATCAGCATGATCACCACGACGATCACGGGAACGATCAGGAGCGTCATCGCAACCGCGGTGAGGCGCTGGCGCCAGAAATCGCCCGTGCCGGTATGCGCCGAGCCGAGGCCGCGGACGCGCTCTAGCGGCGTGCGCATCGAAGAGGGGCCGCTCATCGTCCACCTCCAACCGCGTAGGCAATGATCCAGACCAGCACGGTCAGCACGATGCCGGCGACCAGCGCGCCCCAGGTCAGGGCTTCGCGCTCATTGGCCTTGAAGCCGTAGCCGAGGTCCCAGACGAAATGCCGGATGCCGCTGCACAGATGGTGCATCAGCGCCCATGTGTAGCCGAACACGATCAGCTTGCCGATCGCGCTGCCGGTGAAGGCTTGGACATTGGCGTAGGCGGTCGGACCGGAGGCGGCTGCGATCAGCCACCAGGCGAGCAGCAGGGTGCCGAAATAGAGCGCCACACCTGTGGCGCGGTGGACGATGGACAGCGCCATCGTCAGCGTCCACCGGTAGGTCTGCAAATGGGGTGAAAGCGGTCGTTCGATCCTGGCGGTCATCGGCGGGCTTTATGTTGTGAGGGACCGCGGCCGGCCCATCGGGGAACGCGGTAGAGGAGTTCTATTTACGGAGTCGGATCAGCCCGCGCAACGGCCAAATAGCCTTCGGTCGAACCGAAGTTCATTGTTAGAGTTGCCGAATTCTGATTGATCCGCAGTGTGGTATACCAGATGCAAGACCAAGTGAACTAAAAAATGAATCCGAAATCCTGAAGATCGATCGGCGAATTCAACGGCGCGCGGACGGGGTCCGGACGGCATCGATTTTACCCCATTGTTCCACCAGATAATCGACGAATGCCCTGATCTTAGGCGATGCGAGGCGGGACGGCTGAAGCATCAGATGCAGCGGTGTCGGGGCCGGCTCATGATCGATCAGCAGGCGTTGCAGGCGGCCGCTCGCGAGATCGGACTGCACCTGCCACGATGGCACACGGACGATGCCCGCGCCCTCCCGCGCTGCGTTGACCAGGGCCTCGAGGCTATTCATCCAGAGCCGACCGGATATGCGGAATTTGCGACCCGTCTTCGAGCCGTCGGCAAAGCGCCACTCCGCGCTCCCTGGCGAATCGGAAAACACCAGGCAGTCATGCTCGGCAAGATCGTCCGGCGTCCGCGGCTCACCGCGCCGTGCGAGATAGTCAGGTGATGCGCACACGATCATCTGCAGATCGGTGAGCTTGCGTGCAACGAGCTGCGAATCGCGCAAGCGGCCGATGCGGACCGCGAGATGGATATCCTCCTCGACCATATCGACGGCGCGGTCGATCAACAGCAGGTCGACGGCAACTGCCGGATAGCGGCGCAGAAACTCGACCAGCAATGGTGCGATCACGAGCCGCCCGATCAGGCTCGGCGAACTCAGCCGAATCCGGCCCGACGGCTGATGCGGGTCGCGCGCCAGCGCCGCCTCGATCTCCCTGACCTCGCCGAGAACCGATTTGGCGCGCTCATAGAGAATGCGCCCGTCATCGGTCAGCGCGAGCTGGCGGGTGGTGCGCAGCAGCAGGCGGGTGCCGAAATGCTCTTCAAGTGCGCTGATCTGGCGGCTGACCGAGGTCAGCGAGCTCGGCAGCGACCGCGCCGCCGCCGACAGGCTGCCGGTCTCGACTGCGCGGACAAAGGCCGCCATCGCCGCAAGCTGGTCCAAGCTCGATCCTTCCGCATTTCGCAAGAGAGCCTGCTCATCTGGAGTAATACTCACACATTTGAGAAGGGTCTAGTCTGCCCGCTCCACGATCCGAGGAGCGCGACATGGCCTCAACTTCCCTCCATCCAAATTCCCTCGAACGGCGCAGAACTGCCGGCCAGATCAGCGCCGACGATCCGGTCATCCTGCTTGTTTTCTCGTGCGCCGGGCTGCTAGTCGACGTGCTGGCGTTGCTGATGCAGGGCGCAGCGCATTCCACCCCACTTCGCTTTGCTTTGATTGCGGCAGCGGCTCCGCTGGCAGCGTTGGTCACGTTGTGGCTGGCCGACCGGTCTGACGCGAACGCCTCCTGACCACGGGAAGGATGATGGCCGGCCTCGATCCCAAGGAATTGTTCGAACTCGCACTGCTGCTGATTGCGGTCGGGGCGCTATCTGGCTTTCTCGCCGGGCTGTTCGGCATCGGCGGCGGCGCGATCCTGGTGCCGGTGTTCTACGAATGCTTTCGTCTCGCCGGCGTACCGCTCGAAGTGCGGATGCCGCTCTGCATCGGCACCTCGCTCGCGATCATCATCCCGACTTCGCTGAGCTCGTTTCGCGCCCATTATCGCCGCGGCGCGGTCGACATGGAGATCCTGAAACGCTGGTGGCTGCCGATCGTGATCGGCGTCGCCGCTGGCAGCGTCACCGCGCGGTTCGCGCCGGAGCGGCTGTTCAAGATCGTGTTCGTCGTGGTGGCGTGGTCGGCGGCGGCACGGCTGCTATTGGCGCGCGAGACCTGGAAGTTCGGCGACGACGTGCCGAAGGGCTTTCTGATGCGCATCTACGGCTTCTTCGTCGGCCTGCTGTCGACGCTGATGGGCATCGGCGGCGGCCTGTTCGCTAATCTCTTGATGACCTTCTACGGCCGGCCGATCCATCAGGCGGTCGCGACGTCGTCCGCGCTCGCGGTGCTGATCTCGATCCCCGGCGCGCTGGGTTACGTTTATGCCGGCTGGCCCGCCGCCGCGCGCTTTCCCGACGTCGCCGCGCTGCAACTGCCGTTCGCGCTCGGCTACGTCTCGCTGATCGGCGCGCTGCTGGTGATGCCGACCACGCTCGTCACCGCGCCGCTCGGCGTAAAGGTTGCGCACGCACTGTCGAAGCGGGCGCTGGAGGTGGCGTTCGGGGCATATCTCTTCTTTGTCGGCGGACGATTTGTGATCAGCCTTCTCGGCGGACATTAGCCGCAGCTTAGTCCTTCAACCGGACCTCGCTGTTGCGCCAGTACCGCATGTCGCCGACCCCTTCGATACGATCCATATCGGAGAGCACCTTCAGGCGCGCCGCGGTCGCTTCATGACTGATCGCCCAGCCAAGCTCCTTGTAGCGTTCTTCTGCAATGGTCACGAACCACACGACCTTCCGCCACCGCGGCGTCAGAAGCGACAAGATGACCTCGTCGAGCTGATCTTCGGTCACTGAAGACGGAAGCTTCACCTCGCTCCATGCCAGCTCGCTGAAGAGTATGCTTGGCTTTCGCTCCTCGGTGGGTGGCAGCAAGTCCGGATATTGTTCGCAAATCGGAAGGAGAAGCTTGTCCTCGAGGTCCGCAATGACCTCTTGAACCGAATGATGGAATCGGGTCCGTTCCTGCTTGCCGAGTCCTGCAATGGCCATCTCAGCCTCGTACATTGCGTCCAAAGCATCGAAGATTTGTAGACAAATCCTCTCGGCATACTCGCGGTTCATCGTTCCCTCGCGAAATCCCTCTTTCCTCAAGCCTTCGAATAGATATTCTTGTACGTATCCCGCAGAACGTTCTTCTGCACCTTGCCCATCGCATTGCGCGGCAATTCGTCGACGACGAAGACGCGCTTGGGCATCTTGAATTTGGCGAGCCGCCCGTCGAGCGCCTTCAGCACCGAGGCCTCGCTGATATCGGCGCCCTTGCTGCAGACCAGAACGGCGGTGACGCCTTCGCCGAAATCGGCATGCGGCACGCCGATCACGGCGGATTCGATCACGCCGGGCATGGCGTCGATCTCGCTCTCGATTTCCTTCGGGTAGACGTTGAAGCCGCCGGAGATCACGAGATCCTTGCCGCGGCCGAGGATGTGGACATAGCCCTTGGCGTCGATCTTGCCGAGGTCGCCGGTGATGAAGAAGCCGTCGCCGCGGAATTCGGCCTTGGTCTTCTCCGGCATGCGCCAGTAGCCCTGGAACACGTTCGGGCCCTTGACCTCGATCATGCCGATGGTCTCGCGCGCAAGCTCCTTGCCGGTCTCGGGATCGGTGACCCGCACCGAGACGCCGGGCAGCGCGAAGCCGACCGCGCCGGGCACGCGGTCGCCGTCATAGGGGTTGGAAGTGTTCATGTTGGTCTCGGTCATGCCGTAGCGCTCGAGCACCGCGTGGCCGGTGCGATCAGACCATTCGCGATGGGTGTCGGCGAGCAGCGGCGCGGAGCCCGAGATGAACAGCCGCATGTGCCTGGTCGCGTCCTTGTTCAGGCCGGGGTTCTGCAACAGGCGGGTGTAGAAGGTCGGCACGCCCATCATCACGGTGGCGCGGGCCATCAGCTTCAGGATCGCGTCCGGATCGAACTTCGGCAGGAAGATCATCGAGGCGCGCGAGAACAGCGTCACGTTGCTCGCCACGAACAGGCCGTGGGTGTGATAGATCGGCAGCGCGTGGATCAGCACGTCCTTGTCGGTGAAGCGCCAGTAGTCGACCAGCGAATACGAGTTCGACGCCAGATTGTCGTGCGACAGCATCGCGCCCTTGGAGCGGCCGGTTGTGCCCGACGTGTAGAGGATCGCGGCGAGGTCGTCATTGCCGCGCGGCACGGTGACGAATTCCCTCAGTGCCTTGTCGGCGGCCTCGGTCAGCGAGCCTTTGCCGGTCGGGTCGAGCGTCTCGACTTTGGCGCCCACCTTGGCGGCGATCGCCTTGATGCCCTCCAGCTTGGAAGGATCGCAGACCACCAGCGCCGGCTCGGCATCAGTGATGAAGTATTCGAGCTCGTTCAGCGTATAGGCGGTGTTGAGCGGCAGATAGACGCCGCCGGCGCGCACGGTGGCGAGATAGAGCACCAGGGCCGAAACCGATTTCTCGGTCTGCGCCGCGACGCGGTCGCCCGGCTTGACCCCGCGTTCCACCAGTACGTTCGCCATCTGGCCTGCGCGGGCGATCAGGTCGCCATAGGAGATGCGGCTGCCGTCGAGCTGCTCGATCGCCAGCCGATTGGGGTCGTCGAGGCCGTCGAACAGGCGGGAAAACAGGTTGGCGTTGGTGGTCGTGTTCATGCAACATCCCCTGAGGGGCGAAAGCGCCGGAAGGTTCTGGCTGGATTAGCAAAAACGCCCTTCGGAAAGCAACGGAGACAGTTTGCATGACAAATAATGGGAAACGCGTGGCCTGGGTCACCGGCGGCGGCACCGGAATCGGCGAATCCGGGGCGGAATTCCTGGCTGCGGACGGCTGGACGGTGGTGGTCTCCGGCCGCCGCAAGGAGGAGCTCGACCGCGTGGTGGCCAGCATCACGAAGAAGGGCGGCAAGGCCGAGGCGATCCCGCTCGATGTCAGCAACAAGGCCGACGTCAACAAGGCCGCCGAGGCGATCGTCGCCAAGCACGGCCGCATCGACCTGCTGGTCAACAGCGCCGGCATCAACGTGCCGAAGCGCAGCTGGGCCGACATGGAGCTGGAAGGCTGGGACAAGCTGGTCGAGGTCAACCTCAACGGCGTGCTCTATTGCATGCGCGCGGTGCTGCCGACGATGCGCAAGCAGCAGGATGGCTGCATCATCAACGTCGCCTCCTGGGCGGGCCGCCACGTCTCGAAGATGCCGGGCCCGGCCTACACCACGACCAAGCACGCGGTGCTGGCGCTGACCCATTCCTTCAACATGGACGAATGCGTCAACGGCCTGCGCGCCTGCTGCCTGTCGCCGGGCGAGGTGGCGACGCCGATCCTGAAGCAGCGGCCGGTGGTGCCGAGCGAGGCCGAGCAGGCCAGGATGCTGCAGCCGGAAGATTGCGGCCGCACCATCGCCTTCGTCGCCAGCATGCCGGCGCGGGTCTGCATGAACGAGATCCTTATCAGCCCGACGCATAACCGCGGCTTCATTCAGACGCCGACGAACCGGGATTAGGCCCAACTTCCTCAACGGGTCGTCCCTGCGAAAGCAGGGAGATGGAGTCACGTTTGAAGTGCAACGATTGATTTGAGCTTGGAGAATGCCTCGGCGGGTGTCTTGAAGTCCAGGCATTTGCGTGGGGTATCGTTGAGGCGCTGAG
>NZ_JBWJZD010000033.1:0-93930 GCF_056429065.1 Bradyrhizobium sp. USDA3010 | reverse complement strand
TATCTTCGCCTTCATCGAAGGCTTCTACAACCGAACAAGGCTCCATTCCGCCGTGGGATATATCGCCCCGATCGAAATGGAGCTAAAAGCCGCCTAAACCAGTCCACTTTCTCGGGGGAAGATCAGAGTTCTGATTACAAGGTGCTGGCTAGCTCGGAGGCCGGCAGCCTATGGAACGAGCCTATTCACTTGATCTGGCGGGGGCAGCTCGCGAGCCAAAGTTGTGCCAATCCCTACCGCCTCGCCGCAAGTCGGAGCGATAGCCGCCCTCCGCTTTTGAAGAGCGCTTGGGCGACAGTGCTCGCCTCGTCCCACTACGTCTATCCTTGAACAGGTGCCGTCTAAGCCGAAAAACGCTTGCGCATTTCAGTCGGGCTGACGCCGAATTGGCGGTACATGACCCGACGCAAGCTGCCCTGAGAGCCAAGCCCAGTCCGGTCAGCGATCTGAGCGAGGCTCAGGTCAGTCGTCTGCAAAAGCGAATAAGCCAATTCGCACCTTACCTTCTCCACTGCTTCGGCCGGAGAATTGCCTGTCGTTTCACGAAATCGACGATGAAACGTGCGGAGTGACTGGCCGACAACCTCCGCCATTTTGTCTGCCGTCCAGGGCGCGGTCGGATCAGACGCGATCCGCTGAGTAAGCCTCTCGTATAGCGGCGACCCACGTGCTTGGAGCGAGAGAGGTTCGCTGTACTGCTTTTGTCCGCCTGCTCGCCGCATATACACGACAAGTCGCCTTGCGACTTTGATCGCCAACGTCGAGTTGTGGTCCAATTGAACCAGCTTAAGCATGAGATCGATGCCCGCGGTTACACCTGCAGTGGTCCAAATCGGACCATCATTGGCGAACAGCGGAAGCGGATCTACTTTAACAGCAGGAAACTCTTTGGACAGTCGCTCACAAGAACGCCAATGAGTTACGGCAGTGCGGCCGTCCAGCATTCCCGTCGCAGCGAGCAGAAACGCTCCAGACGCGCTGAGCTCGACGGCTCAGATCATGTAGTGTCGCTCGAATCCGCGGATCGTCTTTCAGATTATGGACGCCGGGCCCTCCGGGTACGACGAGCGTGTCAAATTCTCCAGTCGCAGGAATCTCGGCTGCGAACAGCGAGAGGCCGGAGGCGGTCGTGATGGTTCCGGGATTGAGTGCGACGAGGCGCACGTCATAGAGGGGCGTTGCTCCTTCGTCATTAGCCGTGGTGAACACCTGAGCCGGGCCTGCGATATCGATGATCTGAGCACCCGGAAAGGCAAATATCAGCACCGTTCGCTTTGGCACAACCTGATCGGTATTTGGCATAGACATAAGATCACGTTTTCAGAAGGATAATCTCAACTTGGCGCAGATCATACATCTGTCAAGACGAACGGAGTTCTCTATGGAAATTACGCGTCGTGACGCCGCAGTGCTGACACTCGGCGCCTCAATCGCCGCTCTCGGCTCAGTTCGTGCCGGAGCCGATGAACCGCGTCCCTCACTCCCCGGACCGGCTACGCATTGCAATGTGATTGTCGTGCCCGATATGGTACAACTCGACATCACGGGCCCCTTCGAAGTGCTCGCGCGCACGCCGGGCTGGACAGTCGATCTAGTTGCCGCAACGATGGGTCCTGTACGGACTGATCGTGGTCTGCGGCTGTTGCCGAATGTGACCCGCGAGACTGCCCTCAGAAGCGACATTTTGGTCGTTCCGGGAGGCACTGGCATTGACACCGCGATGCTTGATCCCAGCTGGATCGATTTCGTGAAGCGCCAGGCCCAAGGCGCCAAGTACATATTCGGCGTCTGTACGGGGTCACTGCTTCTTGGCGCAGCTGGCCTTCTAAAGGGACGGCGTGCCGGGGGACACTGGCAAGCGCGCGACTTGCTTACTCAGTTCGGCGCAATCGTTTCAAACGATCGCATGACGCGCGACGGAAACATCTACACCTCGGGCGGCGTCACGTCGGGCATCGACATGGCGCTTCGCGTTGTGGGTGACCTCCGCGGAGAGGAAATTGCCAAGAGAATTCAGCTTGCGATGGAGTATGACCCCGTGCCTCCCTTCAAAGGCGGAACGCCATACACATCGCCTCCCGAGGTGGTTCAAGCAGTTCTCGCAGCCTCAACCGAGCGGCGTGCCAAACGGGAACGGCAGGTTGCTGAGGCTGCCGCGCGCCTGCGAGCTTCTGAATGACTCCGTGCATTAGCGGCGAAGGGCTTCGAACCCGCCGAATTCACATTGCCCACGAAGCATGGGGAAACTAACGCGACCCACCCGTTCAAGACACTTGTCAAGACAGAGGTCTCTCAGCAGGGCGTCGACGCGCCGCGCGATGAACGTCCGCGGTTGGGCTTGATGAGGACCTCGGCTTTCTGACGCCGGCGGAGCGACTGCGAGACATGAGCGATCCGCATACCGTCCATCCGAGCGAGCTCACCTGCTGTCCGCGTTCACAGCCCAACCATCCCCATCCAGAACATGGAGCTGTCGCCGACATCGATATCGTATTTGCGAACGAACTCCAGTTTACCGTCACTGCCAATGCGGAACACCGACAGCCCAGCCGCAACAACCTTTAAGCCGCCGCTGTCGCGCACAGTGACGGGTAGGTTGTGCTCGGCCACCAGCATCCGGCCGCTCGGGTCGATGTGAAACGTGCGCGGATGGATTCCGCGTGACTCGATATGCTGTAGGGGGGCGGGCTCGCCCGTCTTCTGGTCGATCGCGTAGACCGCGATGCCATTTTCACCACCCTTGAATACTTGAGTGCCATCGAACTCCTCAGTTTGTTCGGCTCGATTTGCCACGTAAAGAAATCTGCCATTTGGATGCACATGGATCGCGCCAGCGGCCTGGCGCGCGCGCCGCCTGTGGGGCTCGGCCAATGTGGTGGTTCGGTACAGCAACTTTGGCTCCACCCTGCCGTCCTTCATGCGAAGGAGGCCGACCTGGTTCTGCGTCTCGATGGAGAGAAACATCCAGGGCTGCGTCGGATGAAAATCCAGATGGCGCGGCCCGAAATCCCGACCACCGTCCGGAGCAATCGAGACTTCGTTGCTCAATAGTCCGCGCTCGTAGTTGAAGACCTTGATCGCCCCAGGCTCCTCGGCGTGGGTGGGAGTGCCTTCGTTGCCGCGGGTGACCAGGATTGCCAGGTTGTTGTCCGGAGTGACGCGCGCCTGGTGAGCGTAGATGCCCGCGTCGATCGGATCGGCCTGGCGCACCTCTTCGCCTACTGTGAAGTCGCTGTTGACTCGATAGACACGAAGACCGCTCGGCTTGTTGAAGGCGACCAGGATGTTCTCCGACGGAATGTCGGTGCTCAGGTGAATAGGCCGCGTGGGAAGAGCCACAGAGGCACCGTGCAGTGCCACGGCGCCGCTCTCTTCAATTCTGAGCGCCACAAGATGATGCGGGTTCCCCGGCTCGGCTCCGTTGCCCGGTGCGGTGTTGCTGGTGGCAACGTACAGAAACTGCCCAGAGCGACGCGGCCAAGCATATTGCACGCTGTCCGGCAGCGTAATCGTATCCCGTCTGGCGAGAGCAAATGCGTCGAGGTCGACCTCGTAGCGGGTGAGGTCTCGACCGACGTTCGCATAGAGCGCCACGGGTCGCTGTGCTCTTTCGCGCGCAGTCCCTGCCGTGGACTCGACGGGAGCGGCGATTGTTGCGGCGATAGCTGTCAAGATGGTTCTCCGGTCGATCATGATGTTTATGCCCTCTTCGCCTGATTGCGGGCCGGCTCTCACTCGTCCCGAATGACGAACTTGAGCAGGAGGGCGACCACCGTCGACACTGCGAGAAATCCGGCCATGGCGAGCAGCCCGGCCTCGAAGGAGCCGGTCGTGTCCTTGAGCCAGCCTACGATGGTCGGCCCAAAGAAACCGCCGGTCGTGCCGATCGTGTTGATGAATGCGATGCCGCCAGCAGCGGCAACGCCCGTCAAGAAGCGCGTGGGGATCGACCAGAAGATCGCGCGAGCAGCGGTAACGCCAACGAGGGCGCCCACGAGGCCCAGCAGCGACAGGTCGAAGCGACCTGTCGCGATGGCGAGCAGAAAGCCTGCGACGGCAAGGAAGCAGCAGGTCGCGAGATTGGTGACCTTTTTACCCGTGCGGTCAGCGACGCGTGCCCAGATGATCATGCCGACGCTGGCAGCGAGATACGGCAGTGCCGAGATCCAGCCGACCTGGAGATTGGTGAAGTCCTGTTGCTTCAGGATCTGCGGCAGCCAGATCTGAATGCCATACGAGCCGACGGTGAAGCCGAGGTAGACGATGGTGCAAAGCCATACCCGGACGTCGCGGAGCGCCACGCCCAGCCGACTGACCGCACGGTCGCGTTTCTCGCTGTCGAGGCTGGCGATAACGATGCGCTTTTCTTCGGGCGTCAGCCATGCTGCATCCTGCGGGCGGTCGGCGAGCAGCTTTAACAACAGCACGCCAATGAAGACGGCGGGCAAACCCTCTATAATGAACAGCCACTGCCATCCGGCGAGACCGAAGTGACCGTCCAGCCCCAGCAGTGCGCCGCCGAGCGGGCCTCCGATCACGGAGGAAACGGGAATCGCCACCAGAAACCAGGACAGAATGCGGGCGCGATATTCGGCCGGAAACCAGGCCGCGAGGAAGAAAGCAATTCCGGGAAAGAAGCCCGCTTCCGCGACACCCAGCGCAAAGCGCATCAGGTAGAAACTCGCCGGTCCCGATACCAGACACATGGCACAGGATAGTAGCCCCCACGAGATCATGATCCGGGAGATCCAGATCCTGGCCCCGAACCGATAGAGCAGCATATTGCTCGGCACTTCGAAGCCGCAGTAGCCGATGAACAGGATGCCGGCGCCCCAGCCGAACTGTGTCGCCGACAGACCGATATCGCGGTTCATCTGCAACGCGGCGAAAGCGATATTGGTGCGATCGAGGAAGTTGAAGAGATAGCCCAACGTCAGAATCGGCAGCATCCGCCAGATCACTTTGCGGAAGGCGGCTCGTCTCAAGAGATCGCCAGCGTCGACCTCACTACCAGGAGTCGACTGCAGAACAGCTGTTTCGCCCACGGTGTTTCCTCTCTTTGAGCCTCTTGTTGCCGAGGCGCTTTATCGATGATGCCGAGTGATGTGCGGCAGGAAGGCTCGCCCTGTTCACGCTGGGGACGCGCACTCGGCGAAGGCCTGGAGCTTCGCCAACAGCGCCCCATCGAGACGGACACCCTCGCGCCGAGCGCGGGCAAGGTTTCGATTTTCGATCTCGCCTGGCACCAACACGGGAGCATCCGGATCGGCGGGCGGCGTGGAGTGCAGGATGTCCGCGAAATCGTTCATTCGTCCCGACAGCCACTCGGCGACACCGAGCCGCTTTGTGTCGATCAAGAGGAAGTAGTGACCGAGATTTTGAGGCTCTTCGGGGGAATCGACCCAGGATCTGACATGGGTGAGATACGCGGCGCCCGACAGCACCCCCGCCAGCAGATCAACGACCAGAGCGAGGCCGTATCCCTTATGGCCGCCGATCGGCAGCAGAAAACCGTTCAGCGCCTCGCTCGGGTCAGTGGTGGGTCTGCCGGACCGGTCCGTCGCCCAAGTGTCAGGAATCGGCTGCCCCGCCTTGGCTGCGTTTCGGATCTTGGCACGTGCCGCGACGCTGATCGCCATGTCCAGGATGATTGGATCGCCACCTGGATTGGGAAAGCCGAAGCCGCATGGACTGTTGCCGAGACGGGCCTCGCGTCCGCCCCAAGGCGCAATCGTCGTGGTCGCGTTGCTGCCAATCAGGCTCGCAAAGCCCGCTTGGGCGGCGATGTAACTGTAGGGCGAAACCGGGCCGAAATGATTGCTGCCACGGGCGAGCGCCAGGGCGACGCCGCTCGTTCTCGCCGCTTCCATTGCTGCCTCGAGCGCCCGCATTCCAACCAATGGACCCACGCCGTTATCGCCGTCGATCCTGACCAAGGCGGGCCCCACGGACTCTGACGTGATGGACGGACGCGGATTGATGCCCTTGATCTGAAGTCGCTCCCCGTAGGATTCGATGCGGCCTACCCCATGCGTGCTCAAGCCGAACATCTCGGCAAGCACCAGAACGCGGGATGCGTCGGCGGCGTCCTCCCTGGTGAGCCCCAATCCAATAAGCGCCATCGTTGCCAACTCGGTGAGTTCGGCCTCAGACAAGATGCGCTTTGCTTGTTCCTCCATCGAACGTCCTCTCCTCCCGAAGGGCTCGCGCCTTTCGCGGCATGGTCATGTCCAAGGCTTCTTGGCCGCAATTATGGGTCGGTGGAGAGCGCATAAAAACTGTGCAATATATAAATTCAGATCACAGGAATCCTGCTCTATGGACACACGCTTTCTCGAGTCCTTCGTCGCGGTCGCCGAGAGCGGTTCGGTTGCCGAGGCGGCGCGACGGCTCAATATCGCTCCGACCACGCTCGCCCTTCGGATCAGAGCCCTGGAGGGGGAACTCGGCTTCGCCCTCATGACCCGCTCCGGGCGCACGGCCAAGCCCACGCCCGCTGGCGAAGCGGTCGCGCTCCGCGCGGCCGGTCTCCTGCGCGATCTTCGCGACCTGAGAACGCTGCAAGATGAGGAGCAGCCTCGGGGGCAATTGCGGCTCGGCGTCGCGCAGACCGCGATCGCCACGGTGCTGTGCGATGTGCTTCCGGCGCTAGCGCAAAAGTATCCCGAACTGGAAATCGTCGTCCAGAAAGGCTCGTCCGCCCAGGTTTTCGCAAAACTGAACGCCGCAGAGGTCGACGGAGCCTTCATGTTCCATCCGCCGTTCAGGCTCCCGAAGAGCTTCGTGTGGCGGCCGCTCAGGGCGGAGCCTTATGTCGTTATCGCATCCAGCTCCGAGCCCATCAGTGACCCGCTTCGACTTCTGAGAGAGCGACCGCTGGTGCGCTATGACCGCTCTTTATGGTCCGGCCAGATCGCGGAGAACTATCTGCGGCAGCAGCGCATCCGGCCGAACGATCGCATCGAACTCGACGCGCTGGATGCGATTGCTGTGCTCGTGCACCGCGGCATCGGCATCTCGCTCGTGCCGGATCGGGTTTTGCCGTGGCCCGAGGGACTTTCGATTAAAAAATGCACCCTTCCCGAGCCGGCGCCGCAACGCGAGTTAGGATTGCTCTGGCCGATTGCCTCCGCTCACGCGCGGCTAATCCAAGTCGTGGAACAGGAAACCGTCCTTGCACTCGGCGGCGCAGCACGGGCAGCCGTGACTTAACTGCGAATTGCCGGGCAAAGATGCACCTGTCCGTTTTAGCCCTGCTCTTGATCATCGTGCAGCGCCGCAGGCCTGCCTTCTTCACTACTCGCTCCAAATCGTGAACTGAACGAATGGTAACTAAATGTGGACGATCGAGCCTAGATCGTCCGCACGCAGCACCTTAGCCTGCTCAACAGAGAGTGTGCCGCCGCTCGATCGGCGTGAAAGTGACCTGCTATGATAACCATCAACGGCTCCGCAGCACTTCTTCCCGATGATCCGCGCGTTTCGTTGCTAGATCTTCTGCGTGATCATCTGAAACTCACCGGCACAAAAAAGGGCTGTAACCAAGGCGCGTGCGGCGCCTGCACGGTCCTAGTGGACGGCGAACGCATCCTGTCCTGCCTGGCGCTGGCCGTGCAATATGATGGGCGCATAGTCACGACCATCGAAGGTCTCTCACCCGAAGGAACGCTGCATCCGCTCCAGCAAGCATTCATCGAGCACGACGGTTTCCAATGTGGCTACTGCACCCCCGGCCAGATCTGTTCGGCGGTGGGCATGGCAGCAGAAGCGAAGCGCGGCGCGCCGAGCCACGTCACCAGTGATCTGTCGATGCGCACGATCCCTCTCACCGGCGACGAGCTGCGCGAACGCATGAGCGGCAATCTGTGCCGCTGCGGAGCGCACAACGGCATCATCGCGGCAATCCGTGCGGTTTATGCGGAGCATGCCCAATGATCCCATTCAACTATCTTCGCGCCGCCGACGATGGTGACGCCGTGCGCCGCGGTCTGGCCGAGAACGCCAAGTATCTCGGCGGCGGCACCAATCTCGTCGATCTCATGCGCGAGATGATCGAGGCGCCGAGCGCTCTTATCGATGTGTCGAGCCTATCGACAACGATCGAGGCCAGAGCGGACGGGAGCGTGCTGATCGGCGCGGCGGCTCGCAACACGGCGGTCGCGGAGCATCCGATCGTGCGCACGCGCTATCCGTTGCTCGTTCGAGCCATCCTCTCCGGCGCTTCGCCGCAGATCCGCAACATGGCGACCGTTGCCGGCAATCTCCTGCAGCGCACGCACTGCGCCTATTTCTACGACGAGAACGGATCGCGCTGTAACAAGCGATCGCCTGGGCAAGGCTGCGATGCGATCGGCGGCATCAATCGCGGCCATGCAATCCTGGGGACGTCCGAAGCCTGCATCGCGACCCATCCGTCCGACATGTGCGTCGCGCTGGCAGCACTTGGCGCCATCGTGCATGTCAGGAACGCAGGCGGCGAGCGCAGCCTGCCCCTCACGGACTTGCATCGCTTGCCCGAGCACCGCCCCGATCGCGAGACGATGCTCGGGCATGGCGATCTGATCACGGCCATCGAGGTTCCTGCGCTCCCGTTCGCGGCACGATCCGCCTACCGGAAGGTGCGCGACCGTGCGAGCTTCGCCTTCGCGCTGGTCTCCGTCGCCGCTGCCGTGAAGCTCGACCGGGGAACGGTGCAGGACGTCCGCCTTGCGCTCGGCGGCATTGGAACGAAGCCTTGGCGCGCATGGAAAGCCGAGGCGGCGCTCAGAGGCAGACCGGCCGTAATCGAAAGCTTCCGGGCCGCAGCCGAGGCCGAACTGGCCGATGCCAAGCCGCTCGCCGACAACGGGTTCAAAATTACGCTCGCCAAACGGACCATGATCGCAGTGCTCAGCGATCTCACGGGGAGGACCTGATCATGGACAGCCCTGTTCCTCGCCGCCGCGGCGTCCTCACACGGCGTCTTTTGCTCGGTGGCGTCGGCGCCGCCGGCATAGGCGCGGCCCTGAACAATATCGGCTTCATGCGGATGTTTCGTACCGCAGCCGAGCTCGCGCCCGAAAGCCTGATCCCGGGCGGCACGCCCGATCCGTTGATCGACAGGCGCGGCCTGATGGGCGCGCCGGTGTCACGCGTCGATGGGCCGCTCAAGGTCCAGGGCGCCGCGCGCTACGCCGCCGAAGTGCCCCTTGAAGGCTTGGTCTATGCGGCGTTCGCCTTCAGCACCATCGCCAAAGGACGCATCGCGACCTTGGATACGAGCGCGGCCGAGCGCGCAGCCGGTGTCGTCTTGGTGATGACGCACAAGAATGTGCCGGCCCTGCATAAAGCCACGGCCGAGGCGGGCGACCAGCTGGTGCCGATGCAGGACGATCGCATCTATTGGAATGGGCAGCCGATCGCTGTCGTCCTGGCTGAAACCCAAGAGCACGCGGATCATGCCAGCTCGCTGATCGAGGCCACCTATGAAACCGAGCCGGCAATAACCACGTTCACGGCCGCCAAGGCGCGCGCGCGCCGCGTGCCCTATTTCGGCGAGCCACTCTACAACCGGATCGGCGATGCGGACACCGCGCTCGCCGCTGCTCCGTTCAAAGTCGACCAGGTCTATCGCACGCCGTTCCAGAACCACAACGCGATGGAGCTGCATGCGGCCACCCTCGCTTGGTCCGGGGAAGAACTCACGGTGCACGACTGCACCCAAAGCATCCGGCAAACGACGCAGGCTTTCGCGAAGAACTTCGGCCTCAAGGAGGAGCAGATCCACGTCAGCGTGCCGTTTGTCGGCGGCGGCTTCGGAGGCAAGTAATGCAGTGGCAATATAAACTCCTGGCCGCAGCCGCCGCAAAGCTTGCCGGACGCCCGGTGCGGGTCATGCTCTCGCGCGAAGGCGTCTACCGGACGGTCGGCGGACGGGCCGCCACCGAGCAGCGTGTTGCGCTCGCCGCGCGGGCCGACGGGCACTTCGAGGCGTTGATCCACACAGGCATGTCGGCGATGACCCCTCATAGCAGCCTGCCGGAGGCGTTCATCGCATCCACGCGGGCGCTCTACGCGAGCCGCGCGATGGATCTGGATGTCCAGGTCGCGGACATGGACATGCTGGTGAACACCTACATGCGGGCCCCGGGCGACGCCGTGGGCAGTTTCGCGCTGGAATGCGCCATCGACGAACTCGCCGCGGCGATGAACATCGACCCGATCGAGCTCAGGCTTCGCAACGAGCCCGACAAAAATCCGACATCCGGCCGGCCCTTTTCCGCGCGTCATCTGACTGAGGCCTATCGCATCGGCGCCGAGCGCTTTGGATGGAGTAAGCGCAATCCTAAGCCAGCCGCCCGCCGCGAAGGCGAGTGGCTGATCGGAATGGGCTGCGCAACCGCGGCCTACCCCTACGTTCGCATGCCGGGCGGCGCGGCTCGCATTACGCTCAACAAAGACGGTCACGCGAAGATCGAGACTGCGGCGCACGAGATGGGCATGGGCACCGCCACAGTGCAGACGCAGATTTGCGCCGAGCGGCTCGGTTTGCCGATCGAGAACGTGACCTTCGCATATGGAGACTCGTCCTTGCCCGGCACGGCGCCGGCGATCGCTTCGCAGCAGACAGCGTCGATTGGCGCGGCGGTCATGGCCGCGCATCAGAAGTTGGTGGCCGACCTGCTCGAGTTCGCCGGCGAGCATTCGCCGCTTGCAGGCCTCAAGGCCAGCCAAGTCGAGAGTGCGGATGCCGGCTTGCGCAAGCGCGACGAACCCGGCCGACGCGAAAGCTATGTCTCGATCCTCTCCCGCGCGCGGCGCGATGAGGTGGTCGCCGAAGCCAGCGCGCCCCTGCCGCTGGAGATGCTTCATTGGTCGGTGCATTCGTTCGGTGCGCAGTTCTGCGAGGCGCGCGTCAGCGAGGTGACCGGCGAAATCCGCATCGGCCGGTTCCTCGGGTCGTTCGATTGCGGCCGCATCCTCAATGCCAAGACCGCGGCAAGCCAGTTCCGTGGCGGCATCATCATGGGGTTGGGCCTCGCACTGATGGAGGAGACGCAGCTCGACGAGCGCAACGCCCGCATCATGAATCCGAACCTGTCCGACTATCACGTACCTGTGCATATGGACGTGCCGGAAATCGAGGTGATCTGGACCGACATACCCGATCCGAGGGCGCCAATGGGCGCGCGAGGCATCGGCGAGATCAGTATCACCGGCGTCGGCGCGGCAGTGGCGAACGCCGTCTTCAACGCCACAGGCAAGCGCGTGCGTGATCTGCCGATCACGGTCGACAAGCTGATCTAAGGGGGCCGGCGGACGCTAGCCGTTACTGCTTACTACCGAGTGGTTCTGCCAGTCCGATGAGAAGGCCTTCGGGGCCGCGGATGTAGCAGAGCCGATACGAATTCTCGTACTGAACCACTTCGCCGACGAACTGCGCACCATGCTTGCGGAGTCTGGTATGTGTTTCGTCGACGTCGCTCACTGTGAACATTGCAAGCAGGTAGCCGAGGGCGTTCACCGGCGCATTCCGGTGATCGGCGACTACAGACGGATCGAGAAAACGCGAGAGCTCGAGGCGGCTGTGGCCGTCGGGAGTGACCATCACGGCGATCTCGACGTGCTGATTACCCAGTCCAGAGATGCGTCCGGCCCATTCTCCTTCAACCATTGCTCGCCCCCCAAAGCGTCAAGCCAAACTCGGTGAAAAAAGAAACCGTATCATCGAGAGGTTCCACCAGGATGCCGACATTGTCCATTCGCAGCAATTTGCTTTTAGTCATGATTTCGGTCGGGTCCCTGGTGATGGTGTAGCTGCTGAACGGTAGCGTTGGACGGGGTTTTGATTGCTTACGCGGCTTTCCGCGATGAGGAGAGCCCGATGCCCCTAGCCCTGTCGGCCGATCTGCGCGCGCAGCGTCGCGTTCACCCGCCATGTCGGACTGCCGTCGGCGCGGTATGCGCGGGCGCAAACGGTTTCTGCGCTCTCACTCCTTCGGGTAGTTCGTCCGGCGATCGAACGCGGCGAGGCGCGGCGGCCGCGGATCTATCCGTCGCCTCGGCTGAAAGAAGCCCAGCAGTCGTTTGTTCATTACCGGATGCGAAGCGGAGTCCTTTCGCTCCCGGCTCCCCTTGCCGGCGACCATATTGGCGCGGCGAGCAGTTCATGACCCGCTTGAACGCCGTGCTGAAGGACTTCTCGGACTCATAGCCGAGCGCCAACCCGATCTCGGCAAGCGACTGGCGCGTCGAGGTCAGCCTGTCTGCCGCCTGCATCATGCGCCAGCGGGTCAGATATTCCATTGGCGAGAGGCCAACCCTCTCCTTGAACGTCACCGCAAAGGCGGTGCGCGACATACCCGCCTCTCTGGAGAGTGTCTGGAGCGTCCACCGTTCTCCCGGCGCTCCGTGCATCGCCGCAATGGCCGCGCCCAGCCGCTTGTCCGCGAGGGCGAAGAGCCATCCCGCTTCTTGCGTCGTTCGATCGGAATGATAAAGCCGCAGCGCCTGCACCAGGACGATCGTCGCCAGCTGCTGGGCGATGATGAAATCGCCGGGTTGGCCCTCGACAAGTTCCTGCCGCATGCGCTCGACGCACCAGCGCAAGGTCGCGCTGTTCGGCTGGTCGCGAATGTGGAGAAACGGCGGAAGCATGTTCAGAAGCAGCTCGGCCTGTCCTTCCGAGAGCGTGAAATAGCCGCCGATGCTTAAGTAATCCCCGCCGCCATTATAGGTAAGAATGCGGCCATTGGGCCGCGGCGGCAAAACCTGGCTGACTTGGACAGGCTCCAGCGACAGGTCGCTGGCGATGCTGAAGGGCCGGCCTCGCGGGAGCAGGAAACATTCGCCGGCAATCACTTGCACCGGTGCTTCGCCCTCGACCGAGAGCCAGCAGGATCCGTTTACGACGGCGTGGAACTTGATCCCGTCATGCGGCCCGAAGCTGATCGCCCAATCTCCGCCCGCGTCGAAACCGCCCGACACGTAGCTGCGCAGCTTGAGAAGCGCGAGCACATCGGAGAGCGGATCCATCTGCGCATTTTCTGAACGATTGAGAACCATATGCGGACTCTACGGCGTGGATCGTTCCGGATCAACCGCCTAGATTGGGAGGCAATTTTGAACAAGGAGAAACGTCATGCGGATATTTGTGACCGGTGCGACCGGATGGGTCGGCTCCGCCGTGGTCGAGGACCTCATCGCGGAGGGCCACCAGGTCGCGGGACTTGCCCGCTCCGCTGCCAGTGCGCAAAGGCTCGCGGCCACAGGCGCGCAGGTGGTGCGCGGCTCGATCGAGGATATCGAGGTGCTCCGCGCCGCCTCGGCACAGGCCGATGCCGTGGTCCACACCGCCTTCAACCATGACTGGTCGCGCTTCGCCGAGAACTGCGCGGCCGACAAGCGCGCCATCGAGGTGTTGGGCGCGGAACTCGAACGGTCGGAGCGGCCGCTGATCGTCACCTCTGGCGTCGCCCTGCTCGCGCCCGGACGGCTCGCCACCGAGGCCGATGTGGCGCCACCCGTGACGGAGAGCTTCCCGCGCGCGTCAGAAGCTGTCGTCGAAGGGCTTCGCAGTCGCGGTGTCCGGGCAACGACAGTACGCCTTGCTCCAACGGTGCACGGCGTCGGCGATCATGGCTTCGTGCCGCGGCTTGCCGGCATCGCCCGCGACAAGGGCGTGTCGGCCTATATCGGCAATGGCCAGAACCGCTGGCCGGCCGTGCATCGGCTCGACGCCGCCCGGGTGTTCCGCCTCGCGCTGGATCACGCTGTCGACGGACCGTTTCACGCCGTCGCCGAACAGGGCGTGGCGCTAAAGGACATCGCCGAGGCGAT
Source organism: Bradyrhizobium sp. USDA3010 (assembly GCF_056429065.1). Lineage (NCBI taxonomy): Bacteria > Pseudomonadati > Pseudomonadota > Alphaproteobacteria > Hyphomicrobiales > Nitrobacteraceae > Bradyrhizobium > Bradyrhizobium sp. USDA3010. Next base: position 80,112 of record NZ_JBWJZD010000033.1, on the reverse strand, counting down.
CGCGCGCCAGCTTGATCTACCCCTGGTCTCCAAATCCGCCGATGAGGCAGGCGAGCATTTCGGGTGGTTCGCACCGTTCGTCGGCCTCGACGCGCCGACCAGCAGCGAGCGCACGCGCGCGATCCTGGATTGGACGCCGAAGCAGCCGGGGCTCCTCGAAGATCTAACGCAATCGGACTATTTCGGCGCCTGAGCAGCCTGCAATCCCATTGAGGCTGGACCTTTCCCTGGGTGTCGTCCTTTGGCAGCGACTTCAATTTTGATTTCGGGGTCTCTTTCAAAAAGGAGGACCTGGCTGCTGGCACAGCCAAGTTCAATTACGACACGATCCAGCTCAAGAGCAGCGAAGAATGATCGGCGCCAGCATATTTGCCAAAAACGAGACTGGCGAAATCTTCCACGCTTACTCAGCCTATTCCCGTGGCATCGAGAATTTGAAGTTGCGGTCCAGGGAAGCAATGGCTGTTGACCTATCGCAACGAAGCGGTGAACTAGTAAGAAAATTGCCGGCATCCCGGCCTCTTGAATGGCTCTCGTGCGTTGATCCATGTGGGGGATATGATCCAGCCTGACGAAGCCCTGAGGGGGGCACCATGGCGGTCGAAACGGAACTGAAATTCCGCATACCGGCGCGTAGCCTGAAGGCACTAACGAAATCGCAGATTGCGGGCGGCAAGGTCGGTGAGCGGACCGAGAGCGATTTGGTGTCGACCTATTTCGATACGGCAAAGCACAAGCTGAAGCGCCATGGCCTTTCGCTTCGCGTGCGGCAAGATGGCGAGAAGCAGATCCAGACGGTCAAGTCGGCGAACGCTGCGCAGTTCGGCCGAGGTGAATGGGAAACGGAGATAGTGGACGATGTGCCCGATCTCGGCAAGGCCGACGGCACGCCGCTCGAGCAGTTCGCGCCCAAAAAGCTCCGCCGCAAGCTGAAGCCGATCTTCAAGACGTCCGTCCATCGCATCACACTACCTGTCCGCACCAAACGGAGCGAGATCGAGCTTGCAATCGACCTTGGCAACATCATCGCCGGACGCCGATCGAATCCGGTCGAGGAGCTTGAGCTGGAACTGAAAAGCGGTCGCCTTACCGACTTGTTCCGAGTTGCAAAGGCGATCGAGCGAAAGTCGGGAGCCGAGCTTGATCTGCAGTCAAAAGCCGAGCGGGGGTATGATCTCGCCGGCGGCAACGACCAGCACGTCGTCTTCGCCGAAGCGATCGAGCTGAACAACGACATGACTGCGAACGAGGCATTCCGGGCCATCGCACGCTCCACCGTCCGGCATTTTTTGCGAAACGCCGACGCGGTCCGCAACTCCGATCCGGAAGGCATTCATCAGATGCGGGTCGGACTGCGGCGGTTGCGCGCGGAGATCTCGCTTTTTCAAAACTCCTGTCTGGCGCAAGCACGCAGAAAATCAAGGCACAGCTGAAGTGGTTGACCGGCGAGCTCGCGCCGGCGCGCGAGCTCGACGTGTTCATGAACGAGAAGATTGAGCCAGCGACGCGCGACGATCTGCTGCGCCGGGGCGGCCAGGCCATCAAGCAGGAATTTTCCGAGAGGCGCGATCGGCGTTTCGCGTACGCTCGACCAACCGCTCGACGGACTGTATTGCAAAGCTGAGGAACGATTGATCCAGCCTCCCCTGCGACAGCTTCTCCGAGACGTTCCCGATGACGACCTGCGCTCCGCCAACGAGACGAGCGGGGATCGAAAGCAGCGTCTCATTGACCTGCGCGTGGGCTCGAACGCCACCGGTGAAGGCCGGGGAAACCGATATCACCAGGACTGGCTTGTCGATCAGAACGGACTTCCCATACGGGCGGGACGCCCAGTCCAGTGCATTCTTCAGGACTCCCGGCATGCCGTGATTGTATTCCGGTGTGACGATGATCAAGCCGTCGCTGTATGCTATCGCATCCCGAAACTCCCGCACCTCGTCCGAAGCATGGTTTCCATCCTCATCCTCGTTGTAGAGGGGAAGCTTCGGACTCAATATCTCGAGGCTCGTCTTGCCTGGAAGGACATCGCGCAAACCGGCCAGGGTTGCTCGCGAAAAGGCCCCCTTGCGAAGGCTGCCCGGCAGGCCAACAAGACGGGTCGGGGCTGCAGGCATCATACGATCTCCATCGCGCTGCACCTACTGAACCTGGGTCGAGACAAGCTGATGATCCGCACGCCAGAACCGAATTCGAACCGGTCTGATTACCGGGTCAGCGCACTTTGCGGCGCTCCGGAAACATGCCCCAGTGCGAACAACTGATCCACTTGTCGTGGTCGGTCGCGAATGCAGTTGCCGATGTGGTAGAGGTCATGATCGTCTCCTTACATTGTACGAACGATCTGGAAGTAGGAAGCGGCCACCGCGTCACCACTAAAATTCTGTTCAGGCGCGCCTGTCGATTGGCTGGTCATCGCGAGGGCAGAACCACGTTGCTGCGCGGCGATCCGATTTCTGGCTCCGGATCCGGTCCGGCCTGAACCAGGCCATCATGGCGCATCGAGAGCTCCGAAGCCGGTGACGTCGCCACCCGTTCGAGCAGTGCATGCAGCTACGGATGAAGCCCTTCGCCGCGCGACGCCGCGAAAGCGCCGAATTGATGAAAAGCGCACATTGTCGAACTCCTGGGCTGCCCGCGGCAAGATGTGGGACTGCTGCGCGAGCACTCGACAACGATCGACCGCGAACGGCCGCGCGGATCGCGTGAAACGTCACCGGCCATGAGGAAGTAGTGGGTCGCACCCGGATATCGATTAAATACGCGTTCATTCACCGGCGCCGGCGACGACGGTTTCCGGATTTCAGCAGCGCGACCGGTGCTCAGCGATCGCCCCGTAAATGATCGATTTCAACGATCGGAACGGCCACATCAATCTATTAGATAAATTCGATGCCGAGAACCACAATTGGCGTGGCCCCCTGGAGAGACGCCAATGACCGATGCAATCGATTTCCGCCGTTCTTCAATCAAACCCGTCATCCGCGATGCCATCGTGTCGCATATGGAACAGGCGCGCTCGGTCATTCCTGGCGTCGCGCTGGCCGGAGCCGTCGCGCTCGCCGCAGACCTGCTTCACAGGGTTCCGGGGGCCGCCACGTTCAGTCCGATGATTCTCGCGATCACGATCGGGATCGCGGTGCGCAATCTTGTCGGCACGCCATCCTTCGCCGGCCCGGGACTCGCTTTCAGCATGCGCCGTCTGCTCCGGTCCGCGATCGTTCTGCTCGGCTTTCAGATCACGCTGGCCCGGCTTGCGGCCGTCGGCGCAATCGGTCTGTTCGTCGTGACGGCCACGCTCGTTGCCACCTTCGCGTTCACTCTCGCAGCCGGTCGCCTGCTCGGCGTCGATCGGAAGCTCACCCAACTGATCGCTGCGGGCACCTCGATCTGCGGTGCTTCGGCAGTTGTGGCGACCAACAGCGTCACCAAGGCATCCGACGAGGACGTCGCCTATGCGATTGCCTGCGTCACGATCTTTGGTTCGATCGCAATGTTCGTCTATCCCGTTCTGCCGCATCTTCTGCATCTCGAAGGCGCCGCCTATGGGCTCTGGAGCGGGGCATCCATCCATGAGATCGCGCAGGTGGCCGCCGCTTCCTTTCAGAACGGCCAGCGCGCCGGCGAAATCGCAACGGTCGCCAAGCTTGCCCGTGTCATGTTGCTTGCACCCGTGGTCCTGGCCCTGAGCGTCGCGCCCCGGCGGGAGCCAGGCGCGGGTCCAAAAGGCCGCCCCTCCCGTGGTTTACTATCGGCTTTGTCGCGGTGGCCGCCATCAACAGTTTCGTGACCATCCCGGCAGACGCTAGAAGCGCAACCGTCACTCTGTCGACGTTCCTGCTCACGATCGCACTCGCCGCCATGGGCCTCGAGACCGACGTCTCAAGACTCTACGCGAAGGGTTTGCGGCCAGCTATATTGGGCGGGTTCGCCTTCCTGTTCATCGCAGCTTTCAGCCTGACGCTCATCAAACTCATGGGGTGACCATGACGCTCGAACAACTCCGGATCTTTGCCGCGGTCGCCGACAAGCAGCACGTCACACAAGCCGCGCACGAGCTGAATCTGACACAATCGGCCACGAGCGCGGCAATCGCCGCGCTCGAAGGGCGTTATGGGGTCAAGCTGTTCGATCGGGTGGGCCGCGGCATCGTTCTCACACATATGGGCCGCTGCTTTCTCAACGAAGCGCGGGCGGTGCTGGCGCGTGCCCATGCAGCCGAGCAGATGCTGCGGGATTTTGCCGGGCTCACGGCCGGAAAGCTTGTGATTGCCGCCAGCCAGACGGTCGGCAGCTACTGGCTACCGGCGAGACTGCTGGCATTTCAGGCGACCTATCCCGGCATCGAAATCGAAGTCAGGATCGCCAACACCGAACAGGTCGCGACCGACGTTCGCGAAGGCATGGCGGATGTCGGCTTCATCGAGGGCGACGTCGACGATCCTGCATTGTCCGCCCGCCGCGTCGACACCGATACGCTGGTCGCTGTAGTGGGCGCACAACACCCGTTGGCGACCCAGCAGTCGCTTCCTCCCGACTGGATGATCAGAACACCATGGATCCTTCGCGAGTCGGGCTCCGGAACGCGCGCCATGTTCGAGCGGGCCTTGAAGAAACGCGGGGTACGCCTCTCCGACTTGACGGTGCAGCTCGAGCTGGCTTCCAACGAGGCAATTCGAACGGCGGTCGAGACCGGCCGCTGTGCCGCGGCCATCTCCGATCTGGTGGTCGAAAAGGCGATTGCGGCGAAGCGGCTGTTCCAGCTGGAAGGCGAACTGGCGAAGCGCTCGTTCTACGCTTTGCGTCACAAGGAGCGGCATGTGAGCAAGGCCGAGGCCGCGCTGATGTCCAGCATCGCTGCGGGCGCTGCCGCGTAGAAAGACCTGCGACCGCGGGCGACACTTCTGCGACAATTGAACTGATGCCTCGCCGGTAACGCCGCGAGCGTTGTCGCCGCGCACTACCGTCCGTGCGCACTCAATCGTGTCCGGCGATCGGAACGATCTCATCATCTCGTTGGATTGCTGCCGCGCCGCGGCCTACGTCTTAGAGAAGCGACAGGCACATCGAACACCGCCTGCCGGAAGCATCGAGATGGAGATTCACAATGATCGGTTCGTACCGCGCATTCCTCGCGATTGTCGTGCTGGCTACCACCGCTTCGGTACTCGGTGCGCCGCTCGCGCAGGCCCACAACGAAATGCATTTTTCGAGCAAAGGGAGTATCATTCACTCGCATGAGCGGTTGCGCTTTAGCAACCGGCATCTGCCGTGCAGCCATCAGGCGCCGCCGCAGCAGCAGGTCGCAGATCCGTTCGCAGACATGATCCTCGGATGAGCGATGCATGAAAGTGTATGCGTCACCTCGACAGGAGCTCTCGATGCAGCAACATCGCAACCAAGCACGCTCTCAAGCTCTGACTCGCCGTGCCATGCTTCGCACCATCGGAGTGGCGGGCATGGCGCTTGCATCCTCGTCGGCCTGGGCAGATCAATCGGTGGAGCTGCCGATTGCCGGCGGTCCGCGGCAGCGGCCGCTGACGGACGACTTCCCGCAGAAGGGATCAATGATCCTGCAGCGCACCCGGCCACCGCTGCTGGAAACTCCGATGGAAGTGTTCGATCGCGGTGTATTCACGCCGAACGACCAGTTCTACGTGCGCTGGCACTGGGCCGTGATCCCGACATCGGTGGATGCAGCGGCCTTCAGGCTTTCCGTAAGCGGTCACGTCAATCAAGTGCTGTCGTTGTCGATCGGCGATCTGCTCAAGCTGCCTCGCGTGGAGCTTGCCGCCGTCAATCAGTGCTCGGGCAATTCCCGAGGCTTCTTTTCACCTCGTGTCCCCGGTGCGCAGTGGGCTCATGGCGCGATGGGCAATGCGCGATGGACGGGAGTGCTGCTCAAGGATGTGCTCGACCGCGCGGGCGTCAAGCCAGGCGCGATCCAGGTCCGCTTCAACGGACTGGACGAGCCAGTGGTACCCGAAGCGCCCGATTTCCGAAAGTCGCTCGACATCGATCACGCGCGCGACGGCGAAGTCATGATCGCCTTCGCGATGAACGGCGAGCAGCTGCCGTTGCTGAACGGCTTTCCGCTACGTCTGATCGTGCCCGGATGGTACTCGACCTATTGGGTCAAGATGCTCAGCGACATCGAAGTCCTTGATCGCGCGGACGACAATTACTGGATGGCGACTGCCTATACCGTTCCGGATACGCCGCACGCCAACATCGCGCCGGGCCAGACCGGGGTAAAGATGGTTCCGATCAGCCGGATGGTGCCGCGGTCCTTCTTCACGAATGTTGCGGAAAATGCGTTACTTCCAGCCGCCGCCAGCGCAACAATCCGCGGGATTGCCTTCGGAGGCGACACTGGCGTCGCCAAGGTCGAGCTTTCGATGGATGACGGCCGGACCTGGCAGCTCGCGACACTTGGCGATGACTTCGGAAAGTACAGCTTCCGCCGCTGGCAGATGAGCGTCCCCCTGTTGGAGAAGGGCGATCATTCACTCATGGTCCGCTGCACGAATCTGAGCGGCGACGTTCAGCCCGCAATGCCCAACTGGAACAACAGCGGTTTCATGCTCAATGCCGTCGAGACGGCCCATATCACCGCCATTTAGGAGCAATTTCATGCGCCACGCCATCATTGCCCTTGGCGCCTCGTTGGCTGCCCTGCTAACGCCGACCTCCGCCCGAGTCCAGCCCGCTCCGGCAATCACATCGACAACCGTGGAGCTTCCTGCGGGCGATGCGCTGTTTCCGGGTGAATCCAGCGCGGATGCCATCAACAACAACTGCCTGGCCTGTCACTCCGCGGACATGGTGTTGAACCAGCCTGCCCTCTCCAGGTCCGTCTGGGACTCCGAGGTCCGCAAGATGATCAAGCTCTACAGAGCGCCCATCGACGAGAGCGATGTACCCGCGATCGTCGACTATCTCGTCAACACCAAGGGGACGAACTAGCGTCAGGCCTGCGACCAGCCCGAGCTGGCGTTGTCCAGCCAGCGCTCCGTGTCTTCATCCGTCCAACCGGGAATGGCGAAGCGAGGACGGACGGACAACGCCGCACCCGGAGCTGCCAATTGTTGTCGATGGCCGTGCGCACGTGCCGCGGGGGCGACCGGACCGTGCGTTGCCGCGGAAGCGGCGCACGAAATCAGCAGAAGACCAAACGCCAGAAGACAACGCATTGAGATCACCCGAGGTCGTTTGCACGATCGACGCGGCGTACGGGACGTGCGACCGGATCCTGCGGATCACATCGCGGGAGGCTGGCCACCGAGCTTGGATGGATCGTCGTAGCTGGGCGTGTCGTCGTAGTAGGTCTGCGGTCGAGCGGCCGCATAGGACTCCCTCGGGACGGTGAAGTCCCCCAGCGATACGGTTTGCCCATGATGCGTCATGGCCCGATGTCGGGTGTGGGTACCATGCAAGGGAGCCGCGCTCGCACATGCGGTCAGTGAGATCAAGAAGCCTACGGCTAAAAGAGTACGCATCGAACTTTCTCCAGTTGTTCACCTCCTGGAAGTGATGCGCGTCGTTCGTGATCCCAATCTGCACGGGCTGCACGAAATATCACATTACCGGCATCGCGTCCGTCGCGGCGCCGGCGATCGCCTTCGAGGCCGCAACGACTCGAACCAGCGCACGCACAAGAGCTCAGGACAACAATCCGCGCCAGCTATTTCCAGTACTGGGCGACAAGCGGAACAACGAGTCCGATCAGGACGCCGTTTAACCCGATGCCAACCGCGGCGAATGCGGCACCAAGCTCGTTGCGTGCCGCGACCTGCGCCGCCGCGACGCCGCTCCCGGCAATTCCGGCCGCAAGACCGTGGGCTCGCCAATCGTGGATGTTCAGCGCGGTCAACATTTTCCGACCGGCGACTGCCGCTACAATACCGCCAAGGATCGCGAGTGCGGCCGTCAGGGCCGAAATGCCACCGACCTGGCTGGAGACCGCGACCGCAATCGGCGTGGTCGCCGCTTTCGGCGCCATCGAGAACGCAACCGCGCGTGAACCTCCAAGGAGCCACACCAGACCAATCCCGCTGAGGATCGATGTGACGGAGCCCGCCAGCAATGCAAGTCCAACACTCAGAAGATTCTCCTTGATGAGCCGGACACTTCGCGCCAGCGGAACGGCCAAGGCGACGGTTGCCGGGCCGAGCAGAAAATTGATGGGCTGGGTTGCCGCAAAATAGACCCTGTAATCGGTCCCGGTCATCACGACGGTGCAAGCTACGAGAATGATGGCCGTGAGCACCGGGCTTGCGAAGCTCGAACCACCGCAGGCCCGCTGCAGCGCGTTACCGAGGGCGTAAGCCGCCAGCGTTACCACGAGCCAGAGCACGGGCGTCGCACCAAGCGAAATCCAGAGACGATCGATTGCAAGCATTGACAACAGCCTGACGTCGTTCAACGCGTCTTCACGCCCCGCACGGTGTCCGGCGACCGCCTCGCGGCGCGGCGGCGAATGCTCCAATGCATCACCAACCCGGTGACGGCAAGGCTCAGCAATGTCGATCCGATCAGGCCCGCGGCAATCGGCAGCCATTCCGCCCGCAGTACTCCAGTCTCCGCAATGAGACCTACGCCGGCCGGCACGAACAGTAGCCCCAGGTGACGGATCAAGGTTTCAGCAGCGTGCTCCACGCCGGCAATCACCGGCGACTTCGCGGCCGGCCCTTCCATTCTCAAGACCAGCGCGGCGGCCAGAATCGACATGCCGATCACCGGTCCCGGTACGGGAAGCGCAAGAACCTGGTGAAGCAGATCGCCGGCGAATTCGCACGCCAGCAGAACAAGAAACGCGGGGACGATCATTTGCTATGGCGCCGTGCGCGAGTTCAACATCCGCGACAGATCGACCCCTCCAGCATTTTTTCAAGCCGCGCATCCTCCTTGTCGATGGCTGGGTTCGTGCCGAGCAGCGGCCCTTTCATGGCGTGGCCGATCCCACCGGACGACGGCAGCGCAGTACCCAGAGAATTCGTTCCCGGCGTGGCGGCACTCGTACCGAGCGCGCCCCCCATCGACATGTGCGATCCCATGGATCCCCCCATACCGCCGCGGGCAAATGCCGTGGTGGCGGAGAGGGTGAGACAAAGTGTGAAGCAAAACAGGGACAACAGTTTCATGACTCGTGTTCCAGGCGTTGAGATGACCTGAACTTAAAGTAGGCGTCACGCGCGGTCCGCGCCGAGCACGATCGCGAGAGCGATCCTGACAAGGAATACAGACTCGGTACGGCGGACGTAGACGACCTCAGTTGGATTTCGTCGTCTCAGACGGATGATCCGCGACAATGCGCAGTTCCTGTCACGTAGACCTGCGAGGGTGCCACAACGGCAGATTCCGCCGCGGATGCGGCCGCGACGCACGATTGCCGCCGGACCTGGACAGCACATATTGGCCAGCGTGGCGGACGAATGTCTGTATGCAGTTGGAGCCTTGGCAAGGTTCGGGTGCATTCGGGCACTGGAGGAGCGAATAGTCGAGCCGAACGACGTTTGAGTTATCGTCGTATGTCGCGAAGTAGTGACCTGCTTCAGCATTGGCGCCGCACCTGGCCCAAACAACCCTCCTGATTCCGGATGGAAGGCGAGCGATCCTTCCGGCACTCATTGGAGGATCAGAGGGGACTACCGGCACCGCATAACCAGGCGACGCCCAAGCCGAGACTGCCATGCAGATCAGTATGAATGGAATTCGTTGCATGTAGCACCTTAGCAGACCGCAGTTCCTCAGGAGGGCATCTCCGATGATTAGATCATCCGGGCTTAAGACTAGGACGTAGATGCGCTCCGGCAAGGATCATGACAGCGAATTGAAAATCTCTGATCAGGGTCGCGGGCGCGCTGTCGGCACCCAACTGCCCGGAGCCAGCGCGCTCCGCTCTCGAAAGTGAATTGGATTGATCGGCCCCGGTGCCTACGTTTACCTCGACAATCGAGCGTCTGGGATTTCGAATGCGTAAACATATCTGTGCGACGGCGGCCCTTCTGTTGAGCGGTGGCAGCTGTCTGGCGCAAGTCTCGACCATGGGCACGACCGCCATGGCCATTCCGACAACACCGGGTGCGATTGTGTCGTCTCCGCTGGCAGGGCCAAGTCCGTTCACGAGTCTGTTCTCGGCCGCGACCATTCCCGGTGCGCCGGCAACCACTCTGGCGGCGCCCCCGCTGGCGCAGGATCCGACACTTCCGGGAACGAGCGTGAATTGCGCGCCGACCGAAGTGGAGCTTTCGCCGTCCGTGGACAGCGTCACTTCCACGAGCAGCAGCGTTTCCGCGAGTCCCACGGTGGCGATGAGCGCAGAAATCCCAATGGGTACCATCACCGGCATGTTGGGGCCGAGCGCACCGACAACGGGTACAATCTTGTCGCCGACCTTGCCGGCGGCCATGCCCGTGACCATCGTAGGCACGGTCACCGGCAGCACAACAGGCACGGTCGCACCAGCGTCGATACTCGCTGGCTCCACACCAGGAAGCTCGTGCACGGCGGCGCCCGGGAGCACGCTGACCAATGCTGCGGCCTTGCCGGCCTCCACGCCCGCCGTCCCGCAAGGACCGCCACCGGGAACCATTCAGTCGCCAACGGCCGATGCCGACACGGCCGAGACCAGCATCAGCCCCGCACCGGACGTCGTGCCAACCCCGAACACGGCCGCATGCAGCGAAAGCATTTCGATGGACCTCGCCAGTCCGGCCCCGACGAATCCCGTCGACACAAGTGGCGCTGCGGCCATGCAGGGCAGATCGCTCCCCGCAGGCTGCTAAGCAGAAATTATCGCCAAGGATGAATCCTTCCAAGACAAGCCGCCGAGCAGCTCTTCCCGCACCCCTCAACCCTCCCGGCGAAGGCGAGCCCGGCCTCAGGCTCGCAGGGCCGGACGCCTCAGCAAATCTGCGGGTCGTCTCCGTGGTCGCAGATCCCGCCCGGCTGGTCCGAGGGCGCCGCACTATCGGCGCCAACGGATGGTACGGAAATCCAGGGATGGCCGTCGATTCCATCAGCAAACGGAAAGTCGCTCGCATGATGAGCGGCGTGCCGCTCGCGCATGTGGCTCTCACGTGCGCTTGCAGCCGACGCAAACATCGCGGTGGCAATCAGTGCCGCCGACAAGATCTTCAACATTGTCATCAACCTTCTCCATTCAAATACAAAGCATCTCTGCCCTGTAAGTGAGGTGCGGATTGATGCGGAAATCCGAATGCAAGAGTTGCTCACAGCTCCTCAATCAGCCGTGAGCCGTCCACAATCCTCTTTGCTCAGTCAAGGCAGGGTCAGCGAAGGCGATCTTCACTAGGCTGACTGACATCACGGATCGCGCGGCGTGCTCGCGAGTCCAAATCGGAAAAGGCTGATCATCAAGCCGCGCCGCTGATCGGCCTGTCCTCGAACCGTGAGCATCCATCGCCGACCGCGCCGAGCTAGCTAGTCTGCGGTCCGCGAACGGAGACCCGGCTTCCTTCCGTCAGGTTCAGCATCGGGTTGAGAATCACCTGATCACCCGGCTTGACGCCCTGGTGCACCTCGACCTCCGTTCCGAAATCTCGGGCGATCGCAATCTTGCGCATATGAACCACACCGTCATCGACGACTGCAACATGCAGGCCATTTTCATCGAAGACAACGGCGTCCGCAGGGACGATCATCGACCGCGTCTTGCGTGGAATGAACAGCTCGACGGTGCAATAGATGCCCGGCTGAAGCGCACCGTCCGGATTGGGCACGTCGATCTCGGTTAGCAACGTGCGACTCCCGGGCTGCAACGCGGTGGCGATCCGCGTGACCTTTCCCGGAAACACCCGCCCTGGAATCTCCGGAACCCGGATGACGGCATCAACACCCGGCTGGACGCCGAACGCCTCGTCCTGGGGAACGAAAACCTGGGTGCGGATGACGTTCGCATGCATCAGCGTGAACATGAATGTCGAACCGGCTTGCACGAGGCTGCCATTGTCGATGTTGCGCTGGGTGATCACGCCGTCGAACGGAGCCACCACGCGCTGATAGGCCTTGTCCTGCTGCAAAACCTTGATCTGGGCTTGCTGAGCCGCGATGTTCGACTTCGCCACTGCCTCGGCCGCCTGCTGTGCGCGCAGCGTCAGGCGGTCATTGTCGCCCTGCTGGGCGGTCAGCCATCCCTGCTTGACGAGACCGCTGTCGCGCGCGTTGGTGACTTCGGCGAGTTCGCGGCTCGCCTGCGTTTGCTGCAGGGTTCCCTCGGTCTGCGCCAGCGTGGCCTGGGCCTGCGCGACCTGGTGGTCGAGCTCAGGCGCGACGATCTCGGCCAACAGCGCTCCTGCTTTCACCCGATCGCCGATATCGACGTAGCGCTTTTCGACGTAACCGCTGGTCCTGGCAAATATGTTGGCAGCTTCGAAGGCGGCCGTTGTCGCCGGCAAGGTAACGTTTATCTTGCTGTCGCTGGCGCGGACACTTGCGACCCGGACTTCGGGCACAAACCTCCGCGCTTGTTCGGACGTCGCGGCCACGTCCCGCCCGGCTTGATAATGACGCCAGCCACCCAAGGCGAGCCCTCCGACGAGCAAGACCAGCGCCGCCGAGCCGAACACGGCAGCTCCGGATCGCCGACCGGGCCTGTCCTCGGTCCTTAGGAAACGTCCGTTTCCATCGCTCGGCCGATCGAGGTCGTTGAGCGTCTGGTCGGGCCGCACATCTATCTCTGTCATGCCTCAGATTCCTCGAACACGCCATGCCGCGGCTTTCCATCATTTCCCTTACGCAGCATGGCAAACAGATAAGGGACGATGAGCAGGGTTGTCGGCGTTGCAAACAGCAGTCCGCCGATCACGGCGCGCGCGAGTGCCGCGTTCTGCTCCTCGCCAGCACCACCGATCGCCAGCGGGATCATGCCGACGATCATCGCGGCGGCCGTCATCAGCACTGGCCGGATCCGGGTGCGACCGGCGCTCAGTGCCGCCTCGAAGGCGGAATGCCCCTTCAGCTGCTGCTCGCGCGCAAAGGTCACCAGCAGGATGGAGTTCGCCGACGCAACACCGACGGACATGATTGCACCCATCAATGAGGGGACATTGAGCGTGGTCCCGGTGATGAACAGCATGGTCACGATGCCGCAGAGCGTCGCGGGCAAAGCCAGGATGACCACGAAGGGCTCACCAAAGCTCTGGTAATTCACGACCATCAGCAGATAGACGAACACCGCCGCGAACACGAGCCCGATGCCGAGATCCCGGAACGAGTCGTTCATGCTCTGGATCTGGCCGAGGACCTGGATCGAATTGCCGGGCTTCAATTGCTTTTGCAGCTCGGCAGTGACCCTGCCGATGTCAGCCGCGACGCCGCCGAGGTCGCGGCCCTGCACGCTGGCATAGACCTCGTAAACCGGCTGGACGTTGCTCTGATTGGCGTTGGTCGGCACCGTATCGCGCTTGAAGGTCGCGATGTTGCTGAGCATGCCCGGCACCGTCTGGCCACTGGCGGCGAGCGACGTCGACACCGGCGTGTTGGCGAGCTCATTGAGCGAATTGACCTTGTATTCCGGTGTCTGCACGGCGAGGTAGTAAGGAATGCCGGAGCTCAGATCCGTCCAGAAATTCGGCGACACCTGCACCGACGAGCTGAGGCTGACATTGATGTTGGTCGCGACCGTGCTGGCGTTTAGGCCGAGCTGGGCGGCACGGGTCCTGTCGATCTCCGCATAAAACGCCGGACCATCGATTTCCTGCTGGAGATGGGCATCGACGATACCCGGAATGGCGGCCAGCCGCTTCTGAAGCTCCTTGGCGACCGCCAGATTGTTGGCTCCATAGCCGACAGTCCGAACGTCGATCTGCGCCGGCAGTCCGAAGTTCAATATCTGCGTGACGATGTCGGCGGCCTGGAAATAGAAAGTGTCCTCCGGGAACGATGCCGGCAGGACCTGACGCAGCTTCTTGACGTACTCCGCAGTCGGCTTGTGACCATCCCGGAGCGAGATCAGAATGACGCCGTCATTGACGCCGATGGTCGAGCCGTCGGCGAAGGCCAGGTTATACGCCCGCGCCGGCAGCCCGATATTGTCGACGATGAGCGAACGATCCTTCCCGGGAATGACTTCGCGGATCTTGTCTTCGACCTTCTGGAATATGGCCTCCGTACTCTCGATCCGAGTTCCCGCCGGCGCGCGGACATGGAGCTGGATCTGGCCACCGTCGATCAATGGGAAGAAATCCCTTCCCACCAGGCTTAGCGTCACCGCGCCCAGGCCGAGCATCAGGATCGCAGCAATCGGCACAACGGCGCGGCGTCGAAGCAGCAATCCGAGAAGCCGGGAGTAGCCGTCACGCAGCCGCTCGAAGCTGCGCTCGAAACCGTTGGACAGGCGCGAGAACAGCCCGTCGGAGACTTCGCCGTGGACGTGCCGGCGCTCGCCCTTCAGCAGCAAACCAATCGTGATCGGCGTCAGCGTCCGCGACAGCCCGTAGGACGCAAGCATCGCGAACACGACGGCGAGGCCCAGCGGCGTAAACAGGTATTTGGCGGGCCCCTCGAGGAACACCACCGACGTGAACACGCAACTGATGGCGAGGGTGGACACCAGCGTGGGTACCGCGATCTCGGCCGCGCCATGCAGGGTCGCGTCCGCGAGCGACATGCCCTCCTCCGTCCACAGCCGGTGAGTGTTCTCGATCGTGACGGTCGAGTCGTCGACCAGGATTCCGACGGCCAGGGCGAGGCCGCCCAGCGTCATTGTGTTCAACGTTTCCCCGAGGAAGTAGAGCACGACAAGCGACGACAGGATCGCCAGCGGGATTGAAATCATCACCACCAGGGTCGAGCGCCACGAACCCAGAAACAGGAGGATCATCATGGCGGTCAACCCGGCCGCGATCGCTCCTTCCCGGAGCACGCCATTCACCGAATTCGTCACGAAGACCGACTGGTCGAATAACTCCGTGATCTTGAGCCCGGGAGGTGCGGCAGCGCGAACCGCAGTCAACGCCTTCTTCACGCCGTTGACGACTGCCAGCGTCGAGGCATTGCCATTCTTGATGATGCTGAGAAGGACCGAGCGACGACCGTCCTCGCGGACGATGTTCTGCTGCACCATCGAGCCATCGCGCACCTGGGCAACGTCCTTCAGCAAAATGGTGGCGCCATTCGAGAACTTGACCGGGATCTTGTTGAGGTCGTCGATGGTCGCTGGCGTCGCATTGGTACGCACCGTGTACTGAATGTCTCCCATTTTCGCGGTGCCGGAAGGCAGCGTAAGATTTTGAGTATTCACCGCGTTGACGATATCGAGCGGCGTCAGGCCTCGGGACAAGAGCTTGTCGGGATCGATGTCCACCATGATCTGGCGGTATTTGCCGCCGGCCGGTGTGGGCAGAGTGACGCCGGGAACCGGCGCAAGCTGCTGCCGGACACGATAAATGCCGAAGTCATAGAGTTTCTGCTCATTGAGATTGTCCGAGTTCAGGGCGAGCTGCAGTACGGGAACGCTCGACGCATTGAACTGCACGACGATCGGCGGCTGGATGCCCGGCGGCATCAGCGCGCGAATCGAGTTGGTCGCGGAGACGATCTGCGCGATAGCAAGGTCGAGATTGACGTCGGGCTGGAAATAGATCTTCTGCACCGACAGACCGTTGAGGGTCTGCGACTCCATGTTCTTGATGCCATTGACATTGGCGCTGATGGAATACTGGCTGTATGTACTGACGCGCTGCTCCATCTCCGGCGTAGACAGCCCGGTGTACTGCCAGATGACAGTCACCACAGGGATACGTATCTCCGGAAAGATGTCCGTCGGCATCGACCACAGCGCCGCACCGCCCAGGAACAGGATCAGAGCCGCCACCACGTAGAAGGTGTGCGGAAACCTCAACGCAAATCGGACGATTCCCATTCAAAACCCCTGCGCGCCAGGCGGAGCAAAACGCTCGGCAGGACACCCCGTCGATCGGCCAGCCACCTCAATCAAGTTGGAATTCGGTCGCGCAAAGATGAAATGACGAAGCCATCGCGCAATTTCACCTTTTGGTCAGGCATCGCGCAACCGTGATCGGCCGCCGCTCCCGCTCACATCGAGACAAGCCTGCGCAAACCGGCGCACAGGCTCGATGCTCGTGCGCCTCACGCAGCCATTCCCTCGCCGGATGCCCGGGTTGCTTGTATCGTCGCGCGCTTGACCTTGGCGAATGCAGACGTCTCGATCTGTCGCACCCGCTCGCTCGAGATCGACAGTTCGCAACCGAGCTGGTCAAGGGTCAATGGAGGCTCCGCGAGCCGTCTGGCCTCGAAGACGCGCCGCTCGCGCTCGGTCAAAACCTCCAGCGCGGCACGCAGCGCCGCCGACCTGCGGGTCGTCTCGTCATGCTCCGCGACGATCTCCTCCGCATCCGGAGCATCATCGAGAAGCATCGCTTCCCATTCTGTCGACCGATCGCCATCGCCGATACGGGTATTCAGGGACAGATCGCCCCCGAGCCGGCTATCCATTTCGATCACGTCGCGGACGGTCACCTCGAGCTTGTCCGCAATGGCCTGGGCAACCTCCGGCGTCAGCGCCACAGTCTCGCCTGCGAGCTTCCTCATTTCGCCGCGCAGCCGGAAGAAGAGCTTCTTCTGCGCTGCCGTCGTGCCGATCTTGACCAGAGACCACGAGCGCAAGATGAATTCGTGGACGGTCGCCTTGATCCACCACACGGCATAGCTCGAAAACCGCGCGCCGTGTCCAGGTTCAAAGCGGGAGGCTGCAATCACGAGCCCAAGATTGGCTTCCGCGATCAGGTCGGCGATGGGAAGACCGTACCCCTTGTAGCCGCGCGCCACCTTGGCGGCGAGGCGAAGATGGCTCGTAACCAGTTCATCGGTCGCGCTTCTGTCGCGCCGCTCCTGCCAGCGCCGCGCGAGCTGTTGCTCCCGGCCGCGCTCGAGCAGGTCGAAGCGCCTGATGGCTGCGGAATAGGCGAGAATGCCAGCCGACTGCAGTGCTGGCACTCCGGTGACATTGGCGGTGGCCTTTTGAGCCTGCATTTGCTGCTCCTACGTTGGGTCCGGCACCTCAACTGTAGGAAGACCGCAGACCGGGCGGCCACTAAATTGAGCTTAAGAAATCTGAATTCGGGTTTAACCGGCGTTGACGCGTCTCGCTCGCCGAACCTTAAAACCATTTTTAATTGAGCTGATCGCGCCCCCTTGGCATCTTCAAGGCAGCAACACGCACTCGTCTGCGTGACACCGACCACATTAGCTTGCCATGGAGTTCGATGTGCCGTTCTTTTCCCGTGGATTCGTGCGCAGACGCGCTATCTCGCTAGCAACCAGCCTATCGGTCATGGCGACATCATTTGCTCTCGCGCAAAATCCGAAGCCCGGTTCCGTAGCCCGCACGAAGGATGCGGACGAGCAGCAGTTTCTGTTCGATATCGACCTTGCCATGAGCAACATCAGCCGCAGCATGCTGACGATGCCGGCGGACGACATCGATCGTGATTTCGTCAATGTTATGGTCCCTCACCATCAGGGCACGATCGATATGGCGAGCGCGGAGATCAAGTACGGCCACAACTACGAACTTCGGCAGCTCGCCAGGAGAATGGTAAGCCAGCAGAAGCTGGAAATCTCATCCCTGCGTCACGCGCTGCCGGCCGCCGTCAATTTGATGCCATCGACCGGCGCGGAGGCTGCCGCGCGCTTATCGAATTGATGGCACCTCGCCACATCGTGAAGACTTGACAGCATTGTTCATCCGGAGCGATTCAAGATGTCCGTCCAGATCCATGATCCCCTTCGGCAATTGCTGGCGCATCCCGCCCCAAACGGCAACGAGGCGGGACGTTCAGCGTCCGTTGCAGGTGGCCGCCGCCTGTCGCCCCTTCCGCCGGCGGCCGCCGAGACAGAGTCCAGAGATCAAGTCGTTCGGTCGCTGCTTGAGGCCCTGAAGGTCGCTACGCACAACAATGATCGTCAATGCATGGAGGCGCTCCGGCTCGCGATCGCGGTCAGACAGTTTGGTCTGGGGTCTGCCGAGGGGCAATTGACCAGGGCCGATCAGGCCACGGTTCGCGGCCGCCATGTCCAGGGGCTGCAGAAATGGCGGCTCAAACGTGTCGTCGACTACATCGATGCCAGCATATCGTCGAAGATGACCTCGCGCGATCTGGCTGCCATCGCAGGACTCAGCCGCATGCACTTCGCCTCTCAATTTCGCGTGGCGACGGGCCTTCGCCCGCACGAATTCCTGCTGCGGCGGCGTATTCGACGCGCTGCGGAATTGATGAGGGACACCACGATGCCGATCATGGAGATCGCGCTTACGGTCGGCTTCCAGACCCAAGCCCATTTTACGACCGTCTTCAAACGGTTTACGGGATGCACGCCCCGGTGCTGGCGGGTCGGCAACCACATGTCGCCGCGGTCGGAGCTCGGGCTGACCGCCACAGATCTCCTGTGACAGCGCCCGGTCTGCCGATGTGAGCCAGGCGACGGCAGCTGGAACCAGCCCCATCGATTTCGAGGCTTTCCTGTGGAATGACCGCGCCGCTGCCAGCAGCGGAGCGGCGTCATCAGGCCACGGTCTGGTGAACGCCGAACCGTCTCTCGAACTCGGGGACATTCACGATCCCCCGGCGGTGGGTTCCGGCACCGATCTTTTCAAGATCATTCCACGCCTCGATCTCGAAGAGAACGCTCTTTGCGCCAACGCTTTTGACGCGCGCAAGCGCGCGTACCCGACCGCCGATCGGCGTGGCCGCCAGATGCCGGATATCGACCGACATGCCGACGCTGACGTAGCCCGGCGGCAAGGCGGCTGCGACCGCGAGGCCGGCGGCCATTTCCATGTGCAGGATCATCATCGGGGTCGCATAGACTTGCGGCATGCCCGGAACGAAATGCCCGACCGTCATATCGGTGGTGACCACAATCGACACGGCGGCAGCCATGCCGATGGCGATATTCGTGTTCGGCTTCATCTGTCTCAATTCCTCTGATCGCTTCAGTCCTGTGGCGCAGACCCGTCCGTAACGTTGGCGCCGGCGCGCTCGATCCGGATCGGGACACCCTTGGAAGACGGCGTGAAGCTGAGGGGATCGTGCGCATAGAGCGGCACAAGCGGATTGGTCTCCGGGTAGTAGGCCGCGCAGCAACCGTTCGGGAACGAGTATCCGACCACGCGGAAGTTGCGCACCCGCCGCTCTCGACCGTCCGTCGACACGGTCACCAGATCGACGCGATCGCCGTCTGCGAGCCCGCGCTTGTCCAGCTCGAACTGATTGAGGAACACAATGTCGCGTTGGCCGTAGACGCCCCGGTAGCGATCGGACAGCGAATACAGCGTGGTATTGTACTGATCATGGCTGCGGATTGTGCTCAGCCAGAGCGTCTCCGGATGATCGTCGATCGGATCTTCGCCGAGGCCCTCGAAGACCAGAAAATTGGCCTTGCCGCCGGGTGTCACCCAGATGCGCTCGCGCGCGGTCGAGACCAGATGGAATCCGCCGGGCATCCGAACCCGAGCGTTGTAGGCCTGGAATATCGGCAACACGCTCTCGATCGCCTCGCGAATAAGATCGTAGTCGGCGACGAAGCCGTCCCAGTCGACGACGGAGGACTGCCCCAGCGTCGCCCGGGCCATGCCGGCAACGATCGCGGGTTCACTCAAAAGATGCTCGGAGGCAGGCTGGTTGCGACCGGCCGATGCGTGCACCATCGACATGGAGTCCTCCACGGTGATGGACTGCGGCCCGGTCGCCTGGACGTCAATCTCCGTGCGGCCAAGGCAGGGCAGGATCAGGGCATCGCGCCCGTGAATCAGGTGACTGCGGTTGAGCTTGGTCGAGATGTGGACCGTGAGATCGAGCCGCCTGAGCGCATCTTGCGTCAGCTGCCAATCGGGAATTGCAGCCGCAAAGTTGCCGCCCATCGCGATGAACACTTTCGCGTCACCGCGAACCATCGCTTCAAGCGCCGTAACGACATTGTGACCGTGCGCACGAGGTGCCTTGAAGCCAAAGCGGGATTCCAGCCGATCGAGGAAATCTCCGGACGGTGTCTCGGTGATGCCGACCGTACGATCTCCCTGCACGTTCGAATGGCCGCGAACCGGGCAGATGCCCGCGCCTTCACGGCCGATGTGACCGCGAAGAAGCGCGAGATTCGCCAATTGTTGGACGTTTTGTGCGCCGCGCCGATGCTGCGTGATGCCCATGCCATAGACGATGATCGCACGCTCGGCTTTCATGTAGACATGGGCGGCATATTCGATCTCTTCGCGGCTGAGCCCCGAGTAACGCTCGATGTCGATCCATTGCGTGGCCCTCAGGTCACTTGCCAGTTCATCAAGGCCGCGGGTGTGGTCACGGATGAAATCCCAGTCCAGAACGGCCTGCTCGCCGCGCGCTCGCGCCGCAGCGTCTTCATCGACCAGGACTTTCATGAGGGCCTTGATCACGGCGACATCGCCGCCGACACGCACCTGGTAGAGCTGCGAGCTGATCTGCGTCGAGCCCAACGTCGCCATCTCGACCGGGCTCTGCGGGGCCTGAAACCGTTCCAGTGCGCGTTCACGGAACGGATTGAACGAGATGATCGAAGCGCCACGGCGGGCGGCATCGCGCAAATTGGTCATCATGCGCGGGCTGTTGGTGCCGGGGTTCTGGCCAAAGATGAAAATGCAATCGGCCTTGTCGAAATCCTCCAGCAAGACCGTCCCCTTGCCCACGCCGATGGACTGCGGCAAGCCGACGCTCGTTGCCTCGTGACACATGTTCGAGCAGTCGGGGAAATTGTTGGTGCCGTACTCGCGCACGAAGAGCTGATACAGAAAGGCGGCTTCGTTCGAAGTGCGGCCGGACGTGTAGAACTCCGCCATGTTCGGGTCTGGCAGCGCCTTCAGATGGCGACCGATGATCGAGAACGCCTCGTTCCAGCTCACCGGGAGGTAGCTGTCCGTCGCTCCATCGTAGGCCATCGGATGCGTGAGGCGGCCTGCCATCTCGAGATCATAGTCACTCCAGGTGGCAAGTTCGGTCACCGAGTGCGCGGCGAAGAACTCCGGCGTGCAACGCTTGGCGGTCGCCTCCCACGCTACAGCTTTCGCACCATTCTCGCAGAACTCGAATGACGAGGTGTGTTTCGGATCGGGCCAGGCGCAGCCGGGACAGTCGAACCCTGCGGGCTGATTCATGCATCGGAGCGTAGTCGCTCCCTTGAGCGGAATCCGCTGCTCGATCAGATGTTCGCTGAGCGCCTTGAGTGCACCCCACCCACCAGCCGGATGATGATAGGGGCGAATTGTCTTCCGTTCCGACATCGCAAGAACCTCTGCGGGTACCGATGCAGAACATTTGCAATTCCGGCTGCCGGCTTTCTTTCAAGAATGCCGGCTCGTGGCGGCGCGCCAGACCGGAGATATCGTAGTGCATTCTCGAAAAGCTGACGTCCTCTCTGGATTGGTACTTGTCGGCGTTTTCCTAACTCCATGGAGAGAGACCGCTGTTGACGGCTCGGCGGTGCAATCTTCCTGGAGATGCGATCATGATTTCGAGACGAAACCTGCTGGCGGCCTCGGCGATGGGCGCGGCGATGACAGTGTCCGCAGCGAAGGCCGGCTCCTTCGGCAATCCGGATGAGCCGCCCCAGGGCGCCATCAACGCGAAAGGCCCGGGAAATCTCCGCGATCCGGGCCCGCAGAGTGAGGTTCTGGGCAATCAATTTCCTTCCGCGCAATCTCCCCCGGCCACCGATGTCGGCGGCATGCCGACACCATGGGCGTCCTTCAACAACGCGCCGAAACGCATCCAGAATGGCGGATGGGCGCGCCAGGTCACAGTTGCCGATTTCGCCATTTCCAAGGAGATCTCCGGCGTCAATATGCGCCTGACCGCCGGCGGCATCCGCGAGCTGCATTGGCACCAGGCCGCCGAGTGGGCCATCATGACCTATGGCACCTGCCGTGTGACGGTGCTCGATGCGCACGGTCGTCCCTATGTCGCGGACGTCAAGGAAGGCGATCTCTGGTATTTCCCGCCGGGAGCGCCGCATTCACTGCAGGGCCTGGGCCCGGATGGATGCGAATTCGTGATCTGCTTCGATGATGGGCATGCCGACGAATTCAACACCTTGCTCGTCTCGGACTGGTTCGCTCATACACCGCCCGAGATCCTGGCCAAGAACTTCGGCGTTCCGGCCGACGCATTCGCCAGGATCCCGCTGCACAACCTCTGGATTTTCCAGGGCACCGTCCCCGGCGACCTTGCCGGCGACCGCGCCGCCATCCAAAAGGATGCCCCCGTCGCCACTCATCCCTTCATCTTCCCGCTCGGGTCCTCCAGTCCGTTCAAATCGTCCGATACAGGAAGCATCCAGATCGCCGACAGCAGCAATTTCAAGGTTTCAACGGCAGTGTCGGCCGCACTGGTCACAGTTCGTCCGGGCGGCATCAGGGAGATGCACTGGCACCCCAATGCGGACGAGTGGCAGTATTATATCAAGGGCAAGGCGCGCATGACCGTGTTTGACACCGGTCCGAACGCGCTGACGATGGACTTCAATGCCGGCGACATCGGTTATGTCCGGCGCAACCTCGGGCACTATGTCGAGAACGTCGGCGACACCGATCTACAATTCATCGGCGTGTTCCGATCCCCGCACTACGAGGAAGTCTCCCTCTCAAACTGGCTCGCGCATACGCCGCCGAAGCTCGTGGCGCAGCATCTCAATGTCGACGACGCCACGATCGCGAGCTGGCCCGACGATGCGCCGGGTGTGATGCCGAGGCGGTAAGGCAAAGCATTTCGCACGATCGGTTGGGTGAATTCCGAACGCCTGCAAGCCATGGATTCTCCCCTATTCGCGCCTCCGGGTCGAGGCTGGCCAATATCGACGGACTTTTGGCCAGTTTCGACGGACCTCCCGCATTGTGGCCAACCGGCGTGACCTTTAACTCTGCGTCCATGGATACAGAGATCCGCAGAGAGCTCGATCGATATCGACAGCTTCGATCCCTCGATTGTGCGAAACGGCGACGCTGACGGCGCCGTGGCTTCCCGAGCCGGGCCTTCCGACGCGCTGGCCCGTCAAGGCGGTTGCTGCCGCAGCGAGAGCGTCGATAACCCACCTCAAGGCATCGCACGGCGAGCGCGACGCGCAGCGCATGTCCGTAGCAGCCACCAAATGCGCTCTGCGCAAGGCCGGCTTGCCCGTGATGCCAACCGAAACGCACATCGTGCCGCTCATGGTAGGGGATCCCGAGCTGTGCAGGCGGGCGAGCGAGCTTTTGCTCCACCAATGCGCCATCTATATCCAGCCAATCAACTGTCCGACCGTCCCCAGGCGCACCGAACGACTGCGAATTACACCGACGCCGGCACATGATGCTCGGCTGGTCGAACAGTTGGTCGACTCCATGGTCTGCGTCTGGCGGGAACTCGGTCTCCCCCTGGCAAAGCGGCACCAGCCTTCGGAGCGCCCCGGATTGACATTAGCCGCGGCCGGCTACTGAGCGAAATCATCGCAAGTACGAAGCGCCGCTCAAGACCATAACGAGGTCGCAGGCAGAAAAGCTGCAGCAGTCTATTCGCGAGGGCCTGCTCGGAAACCACCTTGCGAAGTCGTCGTCGAGTGGGGGATGCGATACGGAAATCCGTCCCTGAAAGCCGCCATCGAGCGCCTGGAGGCGAAAGGAT
This sequence comes from Bradyrhizobium sp. USDA3010, assembly GCF_056429065.1. NCBI lineage: Bacteria > Pseudomonadati > Pseudomonadota > Alphaproteobacteria > Hyphomicrobiales > Nitrobacteraceae > Bradyrhizobium > Bradyrhizobium sp. USDA3010. Next base: position 56,443 of record NZ_JBWJZD010000033.1, on the reverse strand, counting down.
GCGATCGAATCCCCTTCGTCCCGCTCGATCCGCAGTATTCAGCCGCCTCGAGCGCAACCGCATGCGACAAGCTCTTCGAGGTCCTTGCAGCCATGCGACATCAACCGGCGTTGCACATAGCCGCGCCTCATTTCGAAGAAGCGGCTTATATCGATGCAATCGCGGATTCAATGACCGAGGGCCTGCTTAGCGCCGCCCTCGAGCCCGACGTTATCGTAGCGTCCTTTCATGGCATGCCGCTTCGACACCCGGCTGATGCAACCACGATGCGCAGAGCGCGACGATCACCGGGATAGCACAGCCAGGCTGGTGATAACTCCAAACATTACAATCCAGGTGATGATCAGGTCTATGGGCATGTTCAAGCGTTTTCGGTTCATTCGCTCCAACGAAGGCGGCTTCAGACCTCACCTTCCATGGGTCCGGGTCACGCGGTCTCAAATGCAGGTAGGCAGCCGCATGCTGCTCGACCGCGCACAATTGCGCGAGCGGATCGCTAGAGAAGAGTTCGCCCTGATCAATGATGTCCCTCCGCGCCCCCGACCTTGCCTCTGAACACCCGATATCCGATCGCGACATACAGCACCATCAAGGGGAAGACGAAGAGGCCCTCGCCCCAGAACATGAAGGCGAGACTGGCGTGAGGCGCTGCCGCTTCGTCGATCGTGATCGAAAACGGGATCATGTAGGGCCAGAAGGACAATGCCAGCGTTCCAAACGCCGCGACGAAGATGATGGCGACGGCGGCGAACGGCCAGCGATCGTCGCGATGCAGGATGCTGCTCGCTAGCATGACCGCGGCGGCGGCTCCGACCACCGGAAATACAAACAGATAGGGCCGGTCGAGCCAGCGATGCATGATAGGGAGGTTTTCGATCAGGGCATGCGCGAAGACGACGATCAGAAACGCCAGGACGGCGAGCGCGAGCCCGGGAATTTGGCGACGAGCCGTGTCACGGACGCTCGACCGGCACTTTTGCACCAGCCAGCTGGCGCCCAGAAGAGCATAGCCTGAACACAGCCCGACGCCGCACAACAGCGAGAATGGGCTGAGCCAGCCCAGAATGCCGCCGACATAGACCCCGTCGGTGAACTTCAGGCCCTGCACCAAGGCTCCGACCGTCACGCCTTGCATGAAGCTCGCAGCGAACGACCCGCCCACGAAGCTTACGTCCCAGATCCAGCGAAACTGCCGCGCCGCCCTGTGGCGAAACTCGAAGGCAACGCCGCGCAGGATCAACCCAAGCAGCATGATGATGACCGGCAGATAGAAGGCCGACAGCAGCGTGGCATAGACAAGTGGAAACGCGCCCCAAAGGATCACGCCGGCGACGACAAGCCAGGTCTCATTGCCATCCCAGACCGGCGCGACAGTGTCGAGCATCGTATCGCGATCCGCCTCGCTGCCGGCGAAACCAAACAACATGCCGACCCCGAGATCGAACCCGTCGAGCAGCAAATAGATCAACATGCTGATGGCCAGAAGAGCAACCCAGAACAAGACCATCTCTATTCTCCCGCGCTCTGGTAACCTGGTTGAATGAACTCCGGGTCGGCGAGCGACATCGGGCGGTTTGGAGAGGCGCCGTTCGGCGGCTCGACGACGAGGCGCGTCGGACCGGTGCGCAAGAGTCGATAGATGTAGAATGTGCCAAAGGAGAAGATGAAGAGATAAATCGCTCCGAATAGCACGAGCGAGGTCAGCGCCGCCGGCGCAGTCAGGAACGGCGTTACGGCGTCCGCAGTTCGCAGCAATCCGTAGATCGTCCAGGGCTGTCGTCCCACCTCGGCAACATACCAGCCGGTCAGAATGGCGATGAACGGAAGCGGGAAGCTGAGAAAGATTGCCCAAAGCATGATTCGGTTTCGGCGCAGACGCCGTTTGATGCTCAGATAGGACCCGAACCACGCGATCGCGAGCATGATCAGCCCGCAGCCGACCATAATGCGGAAGGTCACGAACGGTATCAGCACCGGCGGGCGATCCTGCGGCGCGAAATCGGCCAATCCCACCTCCTTCGAGGTCAGGTTCGAGCTGGCGATGATGCTGCCGAGGATCGGCACCTTGATCTCGTATTTGTTGCTTTCTGTCGCCGGATCGGGAAGCCCGATCAGCACTTCGCTCGCAGGCTGCTCGTCATGCCAACGCCCCTCGATGGCCGCGAATTTTGCCGGCTGGTAGTCGTGAACGTAGTCGCCGACCAGGTGACCGAACACGAGCTGGACCGGGATTAGAAGCGCTGCGAGGAACAGTCCCATCCGCAGCATCACCCTGGTCTCGGCGTAGTGGTCGCCGCGCAACACGTACCATGCGCCGGTTGCAGCTACGCAGAATGCGCCGGTGAGATACGCCGCCAGCAGCATATGCGGAAAGCGCGACCATACGACCGAATTGAAAATGATCTTCGTCCAATCGTCCGGTACGAAGTAACCGTTCTGCAGCACATAACCGACCGGTACCTGCATCCAGCTGTTGTTGGTCATGATCCAGAAGGCGGACAAGGTGGTCCCGAGCGACACCATCGCAGTGGAGAACAGATAGAACCTTGGCGGCACTCGCTTGCGTCCGAACACGAGGACTCCGAAGAAGCTGGCCTCCAGCATGAACGCCGTGAAGGTCTCGTAGGAGAGAAGTGGACCCTGGATAGGTCCCGACATCTTCGCCAGAACGCTCCAGTTCGTCCCGAACTGGAATCCCATGACGACTCCCGAGACAACGCCCATACCGAAGGCGACGCCGAAGATCTTGAGCCAGAATTCGAACAGCGCCTGATAGACGGGACGGCCCGTTCGCATGTGCATCGCCTCGAGGACGGTCAACCAGGCCGCAAGACCGATGGTGAAGGCCGGGAAGATGATGTGAAATGAAATGGTGAAGCCGAACTGTATTCGCGATAGCAGAAGCGCCGTTGCATCCATGTGAGCTATCCTTTCCCCTCACGGGCCTCGCATAGATCCCGTCCTGGTGCAGGTAGGGGGCGCTTCACCACGGCCTTTTCCGGCGCGAATGGATTTTTGCGCATTTGCACGCGGGATCCGGCCGAAGATCCCGTATGGCGAGCGGCCTTCACGCTGCGATCGGGCAGTCGGAAAAGATGAGGCGATCGGGATGGGTAAAGATCTCATATCCATCCGCACGGGCGACCGCGATCAGCGTGATGCCTGCCTGGTCGGCCGTTTCGACTGCGAGCGAGGTCGGTGCCGAGACCGCGACGAGGACAGGGGCCCCGATCCGCGCGGTCTTCTGCACCATCTCAACCGACACGCGGCTCGTCAGGAGGATCGCGCCGCCCGCCCGAACCATGTTCTCCCGCATCAGCGCACCGGCGAGCTTGTCGAGGGCGTTGTGACGGCCGACATCCTCCCGCACCAGACCTATGCCCTTGTGCGGTTGCCAGAAGGCCGCGGCATGCACGCTCCGCGTCCTCTGATTGAGTTCTTGCAGCGGCGCGAGAGCGCTCATGGCGTTCAACAGGTCGCGTGCACGAAAGGTCGCCGTGCTCGATACCTGCCGTGGCGTGGGACAGGCCTGCTCCAGGCTTTCGATTCCGCACAATCCGCAGCCGACCGGACCGATCATGGCCCGGCGACGCGCCGAGAGTTCGTCCGCCCGGTGTCGGTCCAGCCACATCCGAACCTCCATTCCGACGTTGCTCTCCACGATCTCGATGCTGGCAATCTCGCTCCTCTGCTCGATGACGCCCTCGGTCAGGGCAAAGCCAACCCCGAAATCCTCGAGATCGGCCGGCGTAGCCATCATCACCGCGTTGGCAGATCCGCCGAAGGTGAGCGCAATCGCTCTCTCCTCGGCTACATATCTCGATGACAGCGTGGGGTTTCCACCACGCCAGAGAAGTTTCGCGCGCTGCTGTAGCGAACTATCGGCGATCATGACCGCTCCTTCCAGGTACGTACCAGTTCAGATAGCCGCGCCTCCCGAAAGACGTTTTCGTACCGCGATCGCATTTTCTTGATCGCACGGCGGCGCCTTCGGGCAATCGATCCGCGCTGCTGCGTGCGAATTCGAAAGATCATTCGGCGGTCGACGACGATATCGGAGCCAAGCCCAATCAGGCGGACCGGGCCGCGCCGATCGCCATTCCGGGCTTAATGACAGCTAACTCAATGCATGGAGCATGCGAGCATGACCAAGCCGGAACGTACGGGTGCCGGTGCACCCAGACGACCCATTCACCAGATGCTGGTGCCATTCCCGGTCGCCTACTTCGCGGCGGCATTCGCGACCGACCTGGCCTATTGGAGGACCGCCGAGGTGATGTGGTACCGGTTTTCCGTCTGGCTGATCGCGGGTGGACTGGTCATGGCCGCCCTCGTCGCGCTGGCCGCGGTGGTCGATCTCTTTCGTAACCAAAGACCGGCTTGGATCCGCGCGCTGGCCTACGCGGCCGCGGTCGCGCTGTCCATTCTCAATGTCCTTGTCCATAGCCGGGACGGCTATACCGCCGTGGTTCCCACGGGGCTAACCCTCTCTGGTGCCGTCCTGGTCGTTATGGTTTTCGCGATGTCCTCCGGCTGGACGTTGACCCATCGCTATCGCATCGGAGCAAAGGCATGACCGAAGTCACGACGAGTTTGCCGCGGGTTGCTGCCATCATGGTCGCTGTGGCCGGGTTGGGTCTGGCCGGCTGCAACAATACCGGAGGTGACCCAAGGCTCCAGATCGGCGCAAATCCGGCGCTGCCGCCGCTGCAACAGTATCTGCTGCCACCGATCCGGATTGCGACACCGGTGGGATGGGGGTCCGAGACCCCCAAGGTCCCGCAGGGGCTGCAGGTCCACGCGCTTGCCGCAGGGCTGCAGCACCCGCGATCGGTTTACGTCCTGCCGAACGGCGACGTGCTGGTCGTCGAGAGCAACGGTCCAAAGGCGCCGGTTTTCCGTCCCAAGGATCTGATCACCGGCGTGGTGCAGTGGTTCGCCGGCGCCAAGGCGAAGGACGCCAATCGCATCACGCTGCTCCGCGACACCAATGGCGACGGCATTCCCGACATGCAGACGGTGTTTCTCGATCACCTCAATTCGCCGTTCGGTGTCGCGCTGGTCGGCAACGATCTCTATGTCGCGAACACGGACGCGATCATGCGCTATCCGTATCAGGACGGACAGACCAGCATCACCGCCAAGGGCACCAGGCTGACCGATCTGCCGGGTGGCCCTATCGATCATCATTGGACCAAGAGCCTCGTGGCCAGCCCGGACGGATCCAAGCTCTACGTCGGCGTCGGGTCGAACAGCAATGTCGGAGAGAACGGCCTGCAGGCGGAGTATGAGCGCGCCGCTATCTGGGAGGTTGACCGCACTACCGGTGCCCATCGCATATTCGCAAGCGGTGTGCGCAACCCGACAGGCCTGCAGTGGGAACCAACGACCGGCAAGCTTTGGGCGATTGCCAACGAACGCGACGAGATCGGACCCGACCTGGTGCCGGACTATCTCACCTCGGTGAAGGACGGAGGCTTTTACGGCTGGCCGTATAGCTACTATGGCCGGCATCTCGATCCGCGCGTTCAACCGCAACGGCCCGATCTCGTTGCCAAAGCGACCGTGCCGGACTATGCGCTCAGCTCCCACGTGGCTCCCTTGGGATTTGTCATGTCCTCCGGCCACAATCTGTCTGCTAACTATCAGGCCGGCGCCTTCGTCGGAGAACATGGCAGCTGGGATCGAACGCCGCTTAACGGCTATAAGGTCGTTTTCGTACCCTTCAAGGACGGCAAGCCTTCCGGCCCGGCGCAGGATGTCGTCACCGGCTTCCTTGATGCGAACAACCACACCCATGGCAGACCTGTCGGCCTCGCCATGGATCGCAGTGGTGCACTGCTGATTGCCGACGACGTCGGCAACGCGGTGTGGCGCGTCTCATCGGCTGACGAATCGGCTACGCCGAAACCGGCTTCGTAGCGATCAAACCAACGTGCGGTCCAGGCGGGCGTGGAAACCGGCCTGCCTCCTCTCGCGCACTCAGGCCCTTGATCGGTGCGTGAAATAGGTCTGCTCCTGTCATCGAATTTAGTCGGATCGGCGCAGCCATCGCCTATCTCGGAATCAGGATGGAGGTTGACATGTATCTGAAAATCAAACGACGCATCGCTGTTGCGGCGCTGCTTCTTGCGATCGGCGCGTCGACTCCAGCACTCGCCTCCACGGCGGCCGCATTCCCGCAGGACTCCGGCCCAAGCAACGTGCCGGTTCAGCTAGAGCGCGGCGAGCTCGTCAGGTTGCGGTCTGGAGGACCCTTGATGACCGTGTCCTCGATCAAGGGCGACCAGGTCCACTGCGTTTGGACCGAGGATCGCGGCCAACCCGCCGATGCGACCTTCCCGGCCGACGTGCTGCAGCGAGCGGCTTTGGAATTACCCTGGAGGTGAGGATGCTGATTACCCTGGTTGCAATTCTCTGCAACGGAACTCTTTGCCTGGAAAAGGTCGTTACCAATAGCGAGCAATCCGGCATCACCATGAAGCGGTGGAGATCAAGCCGACCCCCGGGTTGGTACAGCTAAACCTGTGTTTAATTGGAATGCAGGTTGGCCGCACCCAGTCTTATCTCAAGCAGCATGGCCGCGCTTACCTCCCTGGTGCGTACGCCTGTCTGCCAAGCGGACGGTTTCACGCCCTCCTCCCCGCCTCGGCGGGAAACCGTCCGCCCCTTCGCCAGTTGGCGGAGCTGCTATTGCGAGCGCCTTCGGATTCTCTTCCTGCATCCTGCTCACCCGTCGCGGCCGGGCAAATCACGCGCGACAACCGAACGATCACGGGGTTTCTCCGCGCGCCACATCGGGCTCTCTCCGGCGTTCGGCAGCACCATCGGCTCCGCAACGCCATACGCGAGCCTTCGGCAAGCCAACTCATCGGCGGGCGCAAAGAGCTGGAGATCTTAAACCTGCGTATAATTCCTCCGACCCTTTTTGAATATCGAGCGCTTACCCGCGCACGATTGAGGCCACAATCCTTCCCGCATAGCCTCGCCATCAATCGATCACCCGCACCGAACACCGACGGCGAACGAGCCAAGGCAACCGAGATCCACGCGACACGAAGAGGAGGCACAGATGCGCAATAACTCTCAACATCGCCGTGACATCGCCACCGTGCGCTGCCCGATCTGCGATGGCAGATTTGGCCTTATGCGGCACTATTGCTGAAAGACAGCGTTTTGTTCCGAACGGTGTGTTGGCCGCTTCAAGGCGCGCCAGAATGACGATCGCAAATGGCCATCCTGGCCTTCGGCCGGCTCAAGAGCTCCCATCATTGACTCCAACTCAGGGAGAGGCGCGTGAGGTTCATCCTGGTCAATGGTCGAGTGCCCTGCACTCAGCCCATCTGCGTGATGTGCGAGAATCCGATCTCCCCAGGCTACCTGCGAGAAATCGGGACACGCCTAACCTACTGCAATCATGAATGCTACTCAGAGCATTGCAGTACCGCCATTCGGCTGCTCGAGAGCCGGGCAGTGGTATCGTGAAATTTACTCGCCAACCGGCGGCGCAAGAGGACGTCGCATGAGAGCTTGCACCATGACCCGCGACGAGCCCGGCTACGAGGAATCGGCACTTGCTGCTGTCAAGCCAGGTATCCTGCAGTCGAAGTCGGGGCATTTTCCAACTTCACGCCGGCGGCATCGGAGCTTTGCCTCGAGCCGCCAGACCGCGCCAAAACGGCGGAATGAAGGCGCGGAGATTCCGACTGATTTCGACGGCCTGTCTGTGCCGGCACGCCTTCTCATCGCGGAGATAGCCGGAGAATTGCAATCCCGTGTTGTCTCCAATGAAGCAGGCATTCGTTCGCTCCTGTCGACTGCGGTGGTGAAGCTGATTGATGCGATAGGCGCATTGCCGCAGCAAACACTACGCCCCCTCGGAACAGGCGCTCGCAACTGCCGGATCGGCATCGACGGACTTTTCGGCTCGGCGTCCGCCGCCAAATGACACCGTGCTGCGAGTTGGATCGCTTGAGCTCGACCTCCTTGACCGCACTGCGAAACGCGGCGACCGCCGGATCGATCTGAGACCGCGGGAATTTCAGTTGCTCAAGTACATGATGCAACGCAGCGATACGGTGCTTACGCGGGCGACCCTCTTGACGGAGGTTTGGAGCTACAAGTTCGTGCCGGAGACCAATCTCGTCGACGTCTACATGAGCAAGTTGCGCCGCAAGGTTGACGGTACGAATGAGGCCGCTCTCATTCGGAACGTGCGCGGCGCCGGCTTTGTACTGAGTGCAACGCCCTTTCGAGAACACTCAACAGCGACGATTTTCGAGGTTGCGACGATCTCGTTGGACGAGGCTTCGCGAATGGAGCAACGGCGGCGCAATTGTGAACGTCTACGCCGGGTGCGCGGCACAGCGCACCCAGCCACCAAGCTTGCGAGTTCGAAGAGCCTCCAAATCGGCGACAGCATCGTGCCATCGCGAAAGGCTTCAGCTTCTTGAAAGCTCAATTCCAGTTCTTCAGCAATGGCAATCCGCGAGATGAGCAAATGATTCTCCTGCCTCTTATGACCGCCTGGGTGTGGTTCCAGATCTTGACAGCGTCGGCGCTGCCCGCACCAACTTCGAAATCATGCCATGCGCATGGCTCGCGGGAAGTTCGTTGGTAGACTCTGGTCAGCTGACTGGCCGTTTGTGTCATTCGCTGCCGTGCACCAAGCAGAACCGTCGTGTGCGACGCGTTCAGATGGATGCTGGAGCCAACCGCTTCTGGCAAGCATCACGATGGTAATAAACGACGGACTTCTCGCGCTTACCGGCGGGATTTCGTCGAACGGAGGCGCTCTGCACTTTTGGACAGAACTGCGCGAGCTTTCAATCCCTGAACGAGGTGGAGTGGATAAAATGGACATCGTGCGAAATCGAAAGATTATTCTGCGAGCGGCGACGACAACGTCAGGGGCCTAGCGCGCAGCTAGGTCCGGTCGGAGCGCCTTCCCATCCGTCGATGGCTCCAACTCGCTTTCAATTGGCCTGCCCGTTCGGAACGATCGCCATGGGACTCGGTCCGTTTTCTGCCATATCGAAGAGCTCGGTGGTGCTTGGCCTGCTGTCGGCCTGCATTGTCGTTCTGACAACTGCCTTTGTGCGCCTGCCCGGAGCGCATGCCGGCGCGGCAGGTGTCTCCTCCACGCAGCCCGCGACGTATCTGCCGAGCATCAGCGATCTGATGATTGGCACGATTCAACCCAGGCACGAGCGGATATGGCGAGCCGAACAGGCCGGCGACTGGGATTTCGCCGCCTACGAGTTAGGCAATCTCCGCGGTGCGTTCGGCCGGCTCGGACGCGCGCATCCAATGGAAGAGAACACCCCGTTTGCCGACATGATCGAGTCCGTTATCAAGAAACCGCTCGAGGATCTGAAGAACGCGATCGATCGGAGAGACGACGCCGATTCTGGCAAGGCCTATGACGGGCTCAGCGAAGCCTGCAACTCCTGTCACCAGGCGCCGAATCACGGTACGATCCAGATCGGCCGACCCGCCGGCGCGCCCCAATCAGACCTGATTTTCGGGAAAGCTGGACGGTAGCACCACATCTGTCCGGAGCACCGATCATTTTTGCGGCAAGTTCGATCCATTTGGCTTGTCAGGACAAACGATCTCGATCCGCCCTCCGGGACCGGGATTGATGACCAGCCGGAAGCCATGCAGTTTGATGATGGCCGCCACCAAGCTGAGCCCGAGCCCGACACCCGGCGTGTTGCGCATCTTGTCGGAGCGATAGAATCGCCGTAGCACGGCTTCACGCTCCTGTTCGCTGATACCCGGTCCCGTGTCGGTCACACGCACGATGGCTTCCTTCTCACCCCGCAAAAGCTGCAAGCCGACCCTCCCGCCGGCCGGTGTAAACTTGATCGCATTGTCGACGAGATTCGCCACAGCCTCGAAAAGGAGATCCCGGTCACCCCAAACGTGCAGCTTGCGGTCGATATCCACGCCAAGCTCGATGCTCTTGTCCTCGGCGATTGGCTCGTAGACGTCACATACCTCTCGCAAGATTTCATGAAACGCGACATTGCCGAAACCGGCCGAGCGCCGGCTGTTCTCAATCTCCGTCAGTCGCAGGAGAGCAGTGATGATCGCGAGTGACTGATCGATCCCTCCGATCGCCTTGTCCGTGACTGTCTGAAGCTGCTCCAGGGTGGTTGCATGTGTCCGCCCGCGCTCCAGAGACAATCGGGCGCGGGTCAAGGGAGTTCGCAGATCGTGCGCGATATCGTTGCCAACGCCAGCGAGCGCATTGATCATCGTTTCCATTTCATCGAGCATGCCGTTCACGATCACGGCCAGTCTCGAGAAGGGGTCGTTGACGTTATGATGCGGGAGGCGCTCGCGGAGATCACCGGCGACGATGCGCTGGACGCGCTGATTGACCTCCTCTACCCGCCGCTGCGCGCGCACGCTCAGCCAAGCTCCGGCCAGCAAGCAAAGGCAGAGCGCCGGCAAGAGCCCAAGCGCGAGGGCCTGCCCAACGACGCTGGATATCTCGCGGGTCTCGTCGACGTTCCGCCCCATAACGAGGACTTCACCGTTTTCGAGACGTCTGCCTACCGCCCGAATCAACGGATCACCACCCGGCGATTGGCCGAATGGCGCTACCCGCGCTGCCTGCGCAGTTCCATCGACCCTGAAGTCAGGCGGCAGCGCTTTGAGGTTGCCGGCAAGCCTATTGCCGGCAGCATCGAACATTCCCGCATACTGAACGCCTCGGGAATCCTGGCCAAGATGGTCCGCGATTGCATCGGCGCGGCGATCCCGCGGCAGGGCCGCCATGAAATTGAGCTGTTGAGCGATCATGCGATCGGATCGCGCAATCAGATAGTCGTCGATCTTCCAATAGATGAAACCGAACAGCACGATCATGAACACGGCGAACGCGGCAGCCACCGCCGAGGCCCACCGGAAGGTGTTCGAGCGCATGAGTTGGAGCTGGCGCATCGATCTCGCTGGTTGTTGTTCGGGCCTCATTTCGATCGTCATACCTGCACCGGCGGCGCCTATTATTGCGCCCGCAGGATAAACCCGGAGCCGCGGACATTGTGGATCATCTGTGCTTCCCCGGGACCATCGACCTTGTGCCGCAATCGGCCCATATGCACATCGACCAGATTAGTCGTCGCCGGAACGAACTTGTAATTCCAGACCTCTTCCAGCAACATCGCGCGAGTCAGCAACTGATCACTACGCCGCATCATATATTCGAGCAGGCGAAATTCGCGCGGCAAAAGATCGATCTCCCGTTCGCCGCGCCGGGCGGTACGCTCAATCAGATCGAGCTCGAGAGGGCCGACCCGCAAGGTTGTCCCTCGGCTGTCCGTGGGACGACGGAGAAGCGCTTCTATCCTTGCTATGAGCTCCACGACTGCAAAGGGCTTCGTAAGGTAGTCATCTCCACCGCTTCGCAAGCCCCGCACCCGATCGTCGACGGCGCCGAGCGCGCTCAGCACCAGGACCGGGGTGCCAACCTGCTCCCTGCGCAATGCCTCGATAATCGTAAGCCCGTCCATGCCGGGCAGCATGCGATCGACGATCAGGACGTCGGGATGGAGCGCTCGGGCCTTGTCGAGGCCGTCAATTCCATTTGACGCCCACTCGACCTCAAACCCAAGCTCGCTCAGCTCGGCCACGATCTCCTCGGCCGTTCCGCCGTCGTCCTCGATCAGAAGAACCTTCATCATCAGCTCGATCTTAGATGTGCCAAAGTACCCGGCCGGCTGGCGCGAAATCATATGCTCGCTCGTTGGCAAAGTCATAAGCCACCGTCCAAATTGCCGGATTAGAATAGGCCCGGCCGCGCTATCCAACGACCTGGCTTAGCGCCGCCCGCTTCCGTCTAGCATCCCGCCTTGGCAAAGCACGCCAGAACCTCGGAAAAAGACATAAACCCTCGGCCGAGGCCACGCCACTAAATAGCAATTTAACGAGCTGAGCGGATCGGGGACCACCGGCCAACGCGGCTCCGCCGCCGCGCTTCCGGCAACACTGAAATCGATTTTAGACGACATCCTCCGGCCGGCTGCCTACGTTCCCGGGTACACAATTAAGAGAACGAGCCACCATGCTGGACGACGTCGACGACGAACGAAACGCGAATGGACATCCGCGGGTGGACCCGCGGATGTCCTCCAAAATTGGATTTATCGGGCTCGGCCTGATGGGTACGGCCATGGCGGCCAATCTCGCGGACGACGGGCGCAACGTATGCGCCTATGTACGCCGGCCGGAGCGCATCGGCGACCTCCAGGCGCTCGGCATCGCGGCCACGACGCGTCGATCGGACTTGTTCGACAGCGACATCGTCATCACCATGTTGCCCGACGATGCTGCCGTGCGGAATGTCTTCTTCGGACCTTTTGGGATCTCGGAGTCGTTGCGGCCCGGCGTGATCCATCTGTCGATGAGCACCATCAGCACCGAGGCCTCGACCGCGCTCCTGCTCGAGCACGCGCGTCGCGGTCAGAGCTACGTTGCAGCCCCCGTGTTCGGTAACCCCGACGCAGCCAGAGCGCGCCAGCTGGCCGTCATCATGGCAGGCGACCCGGCGTCCTGTGATCGTTGCCGACCGGTGATGGCTTCGCTCGGACGGACGTTCATCATTGGGACTGATCCCGCGCAGGCCAATCTGATCAAGCTGCTTGGCAACATGATGACGGCAACTACTCTCGAGGTGCTCGGAGAAGTCGTGACCGTGCTGCGGAAGCGTGGACAAGACCCTCAGCAGTTCGTGGACATCATGACTGGGACGATGTTCAACAGCCGCGTCCACAAGAACTATGGCAGCCGGCTCATTGCCGGCAGTTACAAGCCCGGGTTGACAATGCCGTTGGCGCTCAAGGACGTGCGCCTGGCGCTCGCCGAGGCAGAACTGGCCGGAGCTCCGATGCCATCGGTCGGTGTCGTTCGCGATCGGCTGATCACGGGCATTGCTCGCGGCCATGGCGGACTTGACTGGACGGCGCTCGGAATGGTCGCCTCGGAAGAAGCGGGACTATAGGCTCGCCGGTCCGCACGGCGTGAAAGCATCGCCGTCGAACAACTGCCTCGCTCCAGCTTCGCGCCGCGGCCGCGCGGACCACGAACTCCATTATCCTGCATTTTTCCTCATTTGCGCCGACGCGCGATTCCTCGCGCGCGTCGCGTGTTGATTCCGCTTCGCCTATTCCTGAGTCACGCCCGATTGAACGCAAGTGACCGCTTCGTGTGTTTGGCTGATCCGTGATCCGCCCCACCTGCTCGGACAGGCCACTCCTTCACCGGCCTGCTGTTTTCAACGGAGAAGCTCAATGACGAATCTCAAGCTGCTGTCGACTGGACTGATTGCCGTGGCAATGCTGGCAACGCCTGCCATGGCGCGCGAAAGCGCCCACCTTGCCCGGCGGACCGCTGTGGAAGCCAATGTTGCCGCAGCGGACGCGCCGTTCTACTCGGCTGATCACGCCTGCGTTCCGGCGCCGCGCGTCGGCGCATTCGCGACGGCGCCGTGGACCGGCAACAACGTTCCCTGCGAACCGGGCACGGGCGCGTTCTAATCGCATACCGCGGTTTCGGCTTGTTCGACCGCCCCTCTTGCGCCTTCGCGCTTGTAGATTCTCGTCGATCGGCCCACCGACAAAAGCGGGCTGGACACCGTTCCAGCCCGCTTTTTTATTGATCACTCTCACATCAACCGACCGTTTGTTTGGGCTCGACATTTCTCAACTTGCCGCGAGTGGACGTCGCTCCGGTCCTTGTGAAGCCAATTTTAGTGGGTGCGGCTGCCGCGCGTCCCTACTCTTCAAGCATCGCGAAAGCCAGGCCTTGCAGCCGCGTACCAACGCTGCGCGACCGGCGAAAATCCAAACACAGGAGATCCCGATGAAACGAATGATATTGATTTTGGCGACTGCCGCGCTTGCCTCCGCACTGGCTGTCGGCGCGGCCGATGCACGCGGCGGCGGCGGCGGTGGTGGCGGTCACGGCGGAGGTTTCGGCGGCGGCATGGGCGGTGGCGGGCACATGGGCGGCTTCGGAGGAGGCGCGCACATCGGCGGCATCGGCGGTGCAATGGGCGGCGGCGCTCATCTCGGTGGCCTTGACGGCGGGGCGCATGTGGGCGGGTTCGGTGGAGGCGTTCATCCCGGCGGCATCGCAATGCGCGGCGACGTCGGCCGAAGCGGCGGCGATCATCTCGGCCTCGGCGATGGCGGCCATCCGGATGGCGCGGGCATCCACGACCACGGCATGCACCACTACGGCAGATACTCGCGGGGCTACGGCTACTATTATGGCGATCCCAACTGCTACGACTGGTACTCCCTGCATCCCGATCAGCCGCTGCCGCTGAGTTGCGGCTAGTGTGCAGCCCTTGTCTTCGGTCCGGCTGGCTCGCCGTCCGGATCGAGGCCTTCCGAAACTCAATTCAAAGCGACGCTTTGTAGTCCAATCTGCCGGTGTCGCGTCGCCAGCGGTCATGCCTCGGGATTGGCAGGTCAATCCATACCGCGCCGCCAATGTGTCGCTCCGCTCTCGATCTCCAGAGACCGGCACGCAACACAACGTGGCATCGGTATCCGTTCGCGCGGCGATCCCGAATGTCGCCTCGAACAATCAATTGGACGCAGAGCAAAGGAACAACCAATGAACACCGTCCCGAACAACAACATGGAATTCATCGATATTCCCGGCACATCCATCCGCGCATCTCGCGTTGCACTCGGGACGTGGGCGATCGGCGGCTGGATGTGGGGCGGGACCGACGAAAGCGATGCCGTCAAGACGATCCGGGAAGCGCTCGATCGCGGAATCAATCTCATCGACACCGCGCCCGTCTATGGATTCGGTCGCTCCGAGGAGATCGTCGGAGAGGCCCTTTCCGGCGGTCGCCGCAGGATGGCGGTAATCGCCACAAAGGCGGGACTTGACTGGAAGAACGGCAAGCCGTTCCGCAACGCGCGCAAGGCACGCATTGTCGAAGAGGTCGAGAATTCGCTGAAGCGGCTCCGGACGGATGTCATCGATCTCTACCAGGTGCACTGGCCGGACCCGCGGACGCCGATTGCAGAAACCGCCGAAGCTATCGGCGCGCTGCACCGCGAGGGGAAAATTCGGGCAGTCGGCGTCAGCAACTTCAGCCCAGCCCAGATGGAGGAATTCCGCAAGGTCGCGCCGCTTCATACGGCTCAGCCGCCCTACAATCTGTTCGAACGCGCCATCGAGCAGGACGTTCTTCCCTACTGCCAAGAGAAGAATATCGCTCTCCTTGCTTATGGCTCGCTGTGCCGCGGCCTCTTGTCCGGCAGCATGACCAATTCGAGCCAATTCACCGGCGACGACCTGCGAAAGGGCGATCCGAAGTTTCGATCACCACGCTTTCCGCAATATCTTGACGCCGTCAGGCGGCTCGATCAGCTCGCGCGGGAGCGCTTTGGCAAGCGAGTCATCCATCTGGCAGTGCGCTGGGTGCTCGATCGTGGTGAATTGAACATAGCATTGTGGGGTGCCCGGCGCGCCGATCAGCTTTCGCCGATCACCGACGTGCTCGGCTGGCGGATCGATGCGGAAGCGATGGCCGAAATCGATCGCATTCTCAAGGAGACAATCAAGGATCCCATCGGTCCCGAATTCATGGCGCCTCCGGATCGGGGGGCGGTATAATGGACACACGATCCACAATCCAAATCGTAAGCCACGACCGGTTCGACGCGACGACGGCCCAAACATCGGGCTCCCGGCGCTTTGCTGCGATCGGACCGTCGCTCGGCATCAGTTCGACGATCTGGGGCGGCCTCTTCGAGGTTGAACCGGGCGCACGAACCGGAATCCACCATCATGGCGAACAAGATACGATCGCATTCGTGCTGTCAGGCCAGTGCGAAGTTCGCTGGGGCGACAAGGGTGAGTTCTGCGCACGCGCGACGGCTGGCGACTTCATTCACATTCCTGCGTTTCTTCCGCACATGGAGATCAACCCCTCCCACCTTGTTCCGTTTCGGTGGGTGGTGGTTCGCAGCACAGCTGTGCCGATCGTCGTCAACCTGCCCGACGCAATCTGGCCATAGGCCGGGCGACCTTGCCCGACATCTTTGATCTACCCAAGAGAGACGGAACAGACATGGAAGATACAAGCGCCATTTTTCCGACCATGGAGATCACCCGGCGTACCGTCATCGAAACCGGCACCACCGCGCTTCTGCTGAGCAGCCTTCCGCGGGGCATGCTTGCCGCCGAGATCGATCAGGCTGACGCCTCCCCCATGACGATCGAGCTTCGGGTCAACGGCCACCTGCACAATCTCACGCTCGACCCCCGCACAACCTTGCTGGACGCCTTGCGCGAGCGCCTGGCGTTGACCGGCTCGAAGAAGGGATGCGATCACGGCCAGTGCGGCGCCTGCACCGTTCTGGTCGAGGGGCGCCGCATCAATTCGTGCCTTGCGCTTGCGGTCATGCACGACGGCCAATCGATAACCACTGTTGAAGGACTAGCTTACGGCGAGGACCTGCATCCCATCCAGGCCGCGTTCGTCGAACACGACGGATTTCAATGCGGCTACTGCACGTCGGGCCAGATCTGCTCGGCAGTGGGCATGCTGGCCGAAAGCCGCGACGGAGTGCCGAGCTATGTGACAGAGGATCTCACCCGGCCGGCAGCAAAGCTGAGCGATGAAGAAATTCGTGAGCGGATGAGCGGCAACATCTGCCGATGTGCGGCCTACCCGAACATCGTCGCGGCGATCAAGCAGGCAATGGGAGAACAGACGTGAAGGCATTCTCCTACGAGCGCGTGCAATCCGTCACAGATGCAGCTGCTGCGGCGAGCAAGCCCGGCGTCAAGATCATCGCCGGCGGCACCAACCTGCTCGATCTCATGAAGTTGCAGGTGGAGACACCAACGACCCTGGTCGACATCAACCGTCTGCCACTCGACAAGATCGAAGAGACCTCGGAAGGCGGCTTGCGAATCGGCGCGCTGGTCCGCAACAGCGATCTCGCAGCAGATCTGCGGGTGCGGCGGCAATATGGCGTGCTGAGCCGCGCCCTGCTCGCCGGTGCGAGCGCCCAATTGCGCAACAAAGCGACCACGGCAGGCAATCTGCTCCAGCGGACGCGCTGCTACTACTTCTACGACGTCACGAAGCCCTGCAATAAGCGTGTACCCGGCTCGGGTTGTTCGGCGCTCGCGGGCTTCAACCGCATCCATGCGATCATGGGCGGCAGCGAGTCGTGCATCGCGACCCATCCATCGGATATGGCCGTTGCCATGCGCGCACTCGATGCAAGGATCGAGACGATCGATCGCGAAGGCAGATCCCGCACGATCCCGATCGCCGATTTCCACCGGCTCCCAGGCCGCACGCCGGAAATCGAGTCGGCCCTAGGATCGGGCGAGATCGTCACGGCTGTGACGCTGCCTCCGCCGCCGCCCGGCGCCCAGGTCTACCGAAAGGTGCGCGACCGCGCCTCCTACGCCTTTGCGCTGGTTTCAGTGGCCGCCATCGTCGACAGCGTGCGCGGTCGAATCCGCTCGGCGCGGCTCGCCTTCGGCGGTCTCGCCCCCAAGCCGTGGCGCATCGCCGCCGCCGAACAAGGCCTCACGAATGCAGTTGTCGGAGCCAAATCGTTCGATGCAGCCGCGGACGCGGTTCTCGAGGGCGCGCATGGAGCCGGCTCCAACGATTTCAAGATTCCGCTGACCCGCCGCACCCTGCATGCGGTGCTCGGCGACGTCACCCGCATCTGAGGGAACATCGAAATGGACATGGATACACCAGTCGGGGCGAATGCGCTGGATGCCGAGAGGATTGTCGGCAAGCCACTCGATCGTGTCGACGGACGACTGAAGGTCACCGGCGGCGCACGCTACGCCTACGAGATGCAACAGGACGCACTCTACGGGTTTGTCGTTGAAGCTTCGATCGCAAAGGGGCGGATCGCCTCGATCGAAACGGTCTCGGCCGAGCGTGCACCTGGCGTCAAACTGGTGCTCACCTATCGCAACGCTCCCAGGCAGGGCACCGGCAATCATCGAGAGGCGCATCCTGTGCTCACAGGCCCTGTCGTGTCCCGCTACGGCGAACCGGTCGCGTTCGTCGTTGCCGAAACGTTCGAGCAGGCCAGGGCCGCCGCCTTTTTGGTCAACGCGACGTACGATCGGGAGGCGGGACAATACGCCCTGCCTCATTATCTCACGCTGGCCCGCGTCCCGCACCAGCCGGACGGCGCGCCGGCCGACAGCGAAATCGGGGACTTCTCGGACGCGTACGCCAACGCTCCCGTGCAGCTCGACCTGTCCTACAGCACACCGCTGCAGAGCCACGCGATGATGGAGCCGCATGCGACACTCGCGAGGTGGGATGGCGACAAGCTGATCCTGCATACCGCGAACCAGATGCTGAATCAGGGCCGGAAGGCCATCGCCCGAACGTTGAACATCCCGGTCGGAAACGTTCGGCTGGTCAGCCCCTTCATCGGCGGCGGCTTCGGCGGCAAACTATGGGTGAACGCCGATGCCATTCTTGCCGCAATCGCAGCACGATACCTCAAGCAACCCGTCAAGGTCGCGCTTACCAGACAGCAGATCTTCCATGTGACGACGCATCGCTCGGACACCATCCAGCGTATCCGCCTCAGTACCGACCGCGGGGGCCGGATCATCGCAATCGGCCACGACGTGTTCTCCGGCAACTTTCCGTCCGAACAGGTCTACGAGGCTGCCGCGCTTCAAACCCGTTCGCTCTATGCCGGCCCCAATCGGCTGACGCGGCATCGTCTGGTGCCGCTCGACATTCCTGTTGCATCTTCCATGCGCGCCCCCGGCGAGGCAGTCGGCCTGCTCGCGCTGGAGTGCGCCATGGACGAGCTTGCGGAAAAGCTGGAGCTCGATCCGATCGAGTTGCGAGTCCGGAACGAGCCTGCCGAGGACCCCGAAGAGCATATCCCCTACTCCAGTCGCAATTTGGTTGCCTGCATGCGGGAGGGTGCACGTCGGTTTGGCTGGGACGACCGCAATTCGATCCCCGGTCAGGTGAGGGACGGACGGTGGTTGGTCGGAATGGGCATGTCCGCCGCAACCCGAGGCAATCCCCTCCGGTTCTCGAGAGCCAAGGTACGGCTCGATTCCGATGGAGTGGCTACCGTGAAGATGGCAATGACCGATATCGGCACGGGGACCTACACGATCCTGGCACAGATCGCCGCCGAGATGCTGGGATTGCCGATTGAAAGAATACGGGTCGATCTCGGCGATACGAACTTTCCGGAAGCGGCCGGCTCAGGCGGCTCGTTCGGCGCGGCGAGCTCCGGATCGGCGCTGTTCGAGGCGTGCCAGGCCTTGCGCGAGAAACTGGCAGTACGGGCCGGCATGAACCCCGATACAGCGCGTTTTGGCGACGGCCACATCGCAACGGCCGGGCGCTCTGTCGACCTCACGGAGATTGTCGGCTCCGGAATTGAAGCCGATGGCGAAATCAGCCCAGGCCGCAACAATCAGGACTTCTCTCAGCAATCCTATGGCGCCCATTTTGCGGAGGTTGGCGTTGACCGGGATACCGGAGAAGTGCGCGTGCGGCGAATGCTCGGCGTATTCGCGGCCGGTCGCGTGCTGAACGCAAAGACGGCGCGCTCGCAGGCCATTGGCGGAATGGTATTCGGCGTAGGCGCGGCCCTGCATGAGGACCTCGTGCTCGATCCTCGCTTTGGCTACTTCGTCAACCACGACCTGGCCGAGTACCACGTGCCGGTGCATGCGGATATACCGCCGGGCATAGACGCCATCTTCCTTCCGGAGCTGGACCAACGGTCCAATCCGCTGAAGAGCAAGGGAATCGGCGAGCTCGGAATTTGTGGTGCCGGGGCTGCGATCGCCAACGCGATCTACAACGCCTGCGGCGCGAGGATCAGGAACTATCCGATCACACTCGACAAGATCCTCACCAATTTGCCGAAGCAAGCCTGAGCATTTGCTGCGCGGCCATTGAGCTGCGCCGCGGTTGAGGACGAGCGGGCCCGCCTCGGCGGGTCCTTCCGCTTGTTCCCTTTGGGATTGTCGCTGTCGGAGCTCCTGCGATTTTCGTGCAAAGCCGCAAGGGCATCGGTCTGGCGATCGTCAGGTTCAGTGGACCGCTTCCCTGCAATGGAGCACACCCGTGAGATATCGCTTGATCGCCGCCTGCCTTGCCTTCCTCGCGGATGGCGGAGCGCTCGCACAGGTGACAGGAATGGCGCTTCCGACTCCCGTGGTGGGAGCAACTTCTCCGCTCGGCAGCAGTACAGCGTCCCCGATTTCACCCCTTGGGATCGGCCTTGGTGCGACTGAAGTTGCCTCGCCCGGCGTCAGCCCGGCCCCTATGGTCACCGGCAGCATCGCCGCTCCGTCCACCGGCACCGCATGCTCAACCCTCGGTCTCTCGCCGAACGGGATGTACGGCTCGACGTCGACCTATGACGGCGGCGGCATGGCGATGGCTGGATCGACATTAGGCACCGGCGGCGCAGCTGGGAACACGGCAGCATCCATAGACATGTCGTCGGGGATAGCGGCCACCTCGATGTCGACGTTCGGAATGACGCAAAGTTCCGGGATGTCGACCACATCGGGCACGCTCGATACCGCCGGCATGTCGGGCATGTGCGGGTCCGGCTCGAGCAGCATCGCCGCATCTTCGAGCCCGAGTTCGACGGCGCCGACAACGCCCGGCGGCAGTGCCAGGACCGGCATTCCTCTCGGCTCGACGGAGATTAGCAATCTCGGTGTCAGCTCCGCGGCCCTGCTTCCGACGCCGGCAGCACCGCTCGTGACAGGCAGCATCACGCCAATCGTACCGACAGCGCCGACTGTAACCGCGCCCTCCATGGCGCCCGCTTCGATCGCCTCCTCTGGATGCTCGTCCCTGGGCATGTCCGCATCCACAGGTTTACCAGGCAGCTGCTGAGCCGCTGTCTTCCGGAGCAACGTCCATGAAAATGAAGATCGCCATCTCTGCCGCCGTATTGGCCGCACTCGCCGCGGGCGCCGGCCTGCTGCACTTTACCCATCTCTACCCCATCCAGAAGGCAGCCGCTGCGCCTGTTCCGGCGCCACCCGTTCCGATCGTTGCCGGCACTGTAACCCGGCATGATGTTCCGATCTATCTGACGGGCGTCGGCACAGTGATTGCTTACAACACGGACATTGTCCGGGCCCAGATTCAAGGGCAGATCATCAGCATCAACTTTACCGAGGGTCAGCAGGTCCATGCGGGCGATCTGCTTGCACAGATCGATCCGCGGCCCTATCAGGCCTTGATCGATCAATATGCCGCCAATCTGGAACGCGATCAGGCGCAGCTCGCAAATGCGCGGGCCAATCAAGTCCGTTACAACCAGCTCGGCGACAAAGGCTGGGCGACGCCTCAGTTGATTGAAACGCAAAATGCGCAAGTCAGCCAGCTGCAGGCGGCGATCAAGGCTGACCAGGCCCTGATCGACGCTGCAAAGGTGCAGCTTAGCTTCACGCGGCTTACGTCTCCAATCAACGGGGTCGTTGGCATTCGCCAGATCGACGTGGGCAACATTATCAGTCCGTCAAGCACGAACGGCCTCTGTGTCGTGACCCAGTTAGACCCGATCTCGTTGATCTTTACCCTGCCAGAGACCGTTCTTCCGCAGATCCAGCAGCAGCAGCGGAAAGCGAACACGCCTCTTTCCGTCCTGGCCTACAACCAGGACAACACGATTCGGCTTGGCGAGGGGCAGCTCGGACTCGTCAATAACGAGATCCTGCAGACCACCGGCTCGATCCAGCTCAAGGCGAACTTTCCCAACAAGGAGCGCGGCCTCTGGCCCGGCGAACTCGTCAATGCAAGACTGCTGCTCGATACGCGGCACAACGGCCTGACGGTCCCAGCCGCCGTCGTCCAGCAAGGACCGAACGGGCCATATGCCTACGTCGTCAATCCGAACGACACGGTCTCCATCCGTCAAATCAAGGTAGCGCAGGTCAGTGACGGACAGGCGCTGATTGATTCCGGTCTCGAAGCTAACGAGCAAGTCGTGGTTGACGGACAGTACAAGCTGCATCCGGGAACGCACGTGGTCCTGCTCCATGGCAAGGCCGCCCAGGAAGCCGCTGCTCAGGACGCATTGCAGGCACCCATCCCATGAACATCTCCGCGCCCTTCATCCGGCGACCGATCGCGACCGCGTTGCTGATGATCGGATTGTTGGCTGCCGGACTTGTCGCCTATCCGTTGTTGCCGGTGGCTGCACTGCCGAACGTCAACTATCCGACGCTAACCGTCACCGCACAGATGCCCGGCGCCGACCCGCAAACGATGGCCTCTTCGGTCGCCTCGCCGCTCGAGCTCCAATTCGGGGAAATACCCGGTCTCACGCAGATGACGTCGGCGAGCGCGCTCGGCTACACCCAGGTCACGCTGCAGTTCGACTTGAACCGCCAGATCGACGGCGCCGTAAGCGATACGCTTTCGGCCATCAACGCGGCAAGCCCGTATCTGCCCACCGGCATGCCCTATCCGCCGACGATCCGGAAGGTCAATCCGGCCGACACACCGATCCTCGTGTTGGGTCTCACCTCGGACAGCCTGCCGCTTACCACAGTCGACGCGTATGCCGAGAACATCCTGCTGCAGAAGATTTCACAGATCCAGGGCGTGGGCCTTGTCGGCATCGGCGGCCAGCAGAAGGCCGCGGTGCGTGTCCAGGTCGATCCGCAGGCGCTGGCCGCACGCGGCATCAACCTGGAGGACGTTCGTACTGTCCTTGGCCAGGCCAATGTCGATTTGGCCAAGGGAACGCTCAACAGCCCACGCCAGACATATACGCTCAATACCAACGATCAGTTGTTCCATCCGGATCAATATGCCGATCTGGTCATTGCCTATCGCAACGGATCGCCGGTTCGCATTCGCGATATCGGACGCGCCGTTAGCGCCGGTGAAAACGATCTGATCGCGGGCTGGTACAACAACAAGCGCGCCATCATTCTCGCCGTGCAGCGTCAACCCGGGGCCAACGTCATCGAGACGGTCCAGCGGATCAAGGCAATGATGCCGACCCTCCAGGCGTCGATCCCAGCCGCCATCAAGATAAACGTCGTTTCAGACCGCACTCAGACGATCCGCGCTTCGGTTGCGGACGTGCAGTTCACGCTACTCCTGACAATCGCACTCGTCGTCATGGTGATCTTCATATTTCTTCGCAGCTTCTGGGCAACCATTATTCCAGCCGTCACGGTACCGCTCTCGCTGATCGGCACTTTCGCGATCCTCTACGAAATGGGCTATAGCCTCGACAATCTGTCGCTGATGGCGCTGTCCATCGCCGTCGGGTTCGTGGTCGATGACGCCGTCGTCGAGATCGAGAATATCACGCGGCACATCGAGGAGGGTTTGTCCCCGTACGATGCCGCGATGAAGGGATCCGGCGAGATCGGCTTCACGGTCATGGCGATCACGTTCTCGCTTATCGCCGTTTTCATTCCGCTCTTCCTGATGAGCGGCTATGTCGGCCTCCTGTTCCGCGAATTCGCAATTACCGTGAGCGTCGCACTGGTGCTCTCCCTGGTGATCTCCAGGACCCTGACGCCGATGATGTGCGCTTACCTGCTCAAACCCGAGAGCCATGAGCACGGCCGCCTCTACCGCTGGTCCGAGCGCGGGTTCGATCTGCTGCTCAATGCTTACGAAGCAGGTCTGAAAGTCGTGCTGCGGCATCGCTTCATCACCTTGATGGTGATGATCGCTACCATCGTGGTGACCGGATATCTCTATGTCATCATTCCCAAGGGCTTCTTCCCTCAGCAAGATACCGGCCTGATCCTGGGTCAGTCCGAAGCAGCTCAGGACATCTCGTTCCAGGCGATGGCAGAGCGCCAGCAAGCCATGCTCGATGCGGTCATGCGAGACCCTGCCGTTGCATCGGTGGGCTCGGCGGTCGGCGCCGGCGGCGGCACCTACACCGTTAACGACGGCCGCGTATTTATCCAGCTCAAGCCGGCCGATCAGCGCGACCCGATCGCCAAGGTAATCGCACGACTCCAGACCAATCTTGCCAATATCCAGGGCATCACTCTCTACATGCAGCCAGCGCAGGACATCACCGTCGGCGCGCGGCTGAACAAGACCCAGTTCCAGTACACCATGAACGATGCCGATCAGGGCGAGCTCAGCCATTGGGCGGGCCTGTTTCTCGACAAGATCAAGACGCTGCCCACGGTTGCGGACGTCACGACCGACCAGCTCAATGCCGGACCGCTGCTCGACATCACGATCAAGCGCGAGGTGGCCTCGTCCTACGGCATCCTGCCGTACACGATCGACAACACGCTCGACGACGCATTCGGTCAGCGGATCGTCTCGACGATGTACACGGCCCTGCAACAGTATCACGTCGTTCTGGAGGTCAACCCGAAGTTCCAGTATGGGCCCGAAGCGCTCAACGGCATATACGTCAAGTCGTCGAGCGGGCAGCAGGTGCCGCTTTCAACGCTGGTCGACTCGGTGGTGAAGGTCTCGCCGCTCGTCGTGAACCACCAGGGACAATTTCCCTCCGTGACGATCTCGTTCAATCTGGCGCCCGGAGCCGCAATTGGTGAGGCGGTGAGCGGCATACAATCCATCGCAAAGGAGTTGCATCCGCCGCTGTCGTTGCAGACAAGCTTCCAGGGCAACGCCCAGGCGTTCGGCGCCTCGCTGAAGAGCACGCCGATCCTGATTGCCGCGTCGCTGTTCGTGATCTATCTCATCCTCGGCGTGCTCTATGAAAGCACGATCCATCCTATCACGATTATCTCCACGCTACCCTCGGCGGGCGTCGGCGCACTTTTACTCCTGATGGCCGCTCATTTCGACCTGAGTGTGATCGCAGTGGTCGGGATCATTCTGCTCATCGGCATCGTCAAGAAAAACGGCATCATGCTTGTCGATTTCGCGATCCAGGCCGAGCAAGCCGACGGCCTTACACCGGAGCAATCGATCTACCAGGCCTGCATCAAGCGCTTTCGTCCCATCCTCATGACGACGATGGCAGCGCTTCTTGGTGCCGTGCCGATGATGATTGGTACCGGCGTCGGATCGGAGATCCGTCAACCTCTGGGCTACGCGATCGTTGGCGGTCTCGCATTGTCGCAGGTGCTCACGCTCTACACCACGCCAGTCGTCTACCTTTACCTCGATCGGCTACAGAATTGGCTGTTCGGTGCACGACGGCATCAAACAGCATCGCGCGACGTCCATCCGGAGCCTGCGGAATGAGCGAGAGCCACGCCAATCGCATTGTATTCATCAGATCTCGTGATCGGATCGATCTGAAAAATGCGTTGGTGTGCCATCGTGGCGCTCCTACCTCATAGGCAGCAAGGCGGGCCTTTCGAGCAATGCTCGATCGGTTCACCAGCAAGCAATTTGAGGAGATACTGAATGTCGCTCGATAGCTCACGCCGCTCCGCCCTTGTCAGCTTGGGCGCATTTGCAGCCGGGACCGCTGCGCTTGCAGCCCGTCCCTCGCGTGCCGCCACGACCGCGCAGATCATCCCGCCCGGCGCGCAGGAGCTCGCCGATTTGATGGGCCGGCTGCGCCGCGCGCCGCGCCGACGCGATTTCAAGATGGTGCCGATGATTCTCCGGCAATCCGCGTTCTGGGATAGCGACGCGCTCAAGGAGATCATCGCCTATCGCGGTGCCCGCAAGCAGGTGTGGGACAACACCAATCTCGCGGGTCCCTGGCTCAACTTGATGCGCAACTCGATCAATGCGCAGATCTTTTCCTTCGCACACAAGGACTTTCTGGCGGTCTCCGCCACGCATGGTACGGCGCACCTCGCGTTGTTCGACCAAGCGATGTGGGAGAAGTATGAACTCGCGACGCTGACCGGCAACGGCTTCAAGACCAACACGCTGGCAATGCCGAAGCCGGCCCCGAGTGCTTTCGCGCAGAGCGAGAATCCCGATAGCGTATTCGGACCGATCGGCGACACCATCCCGGCGCTGCAGGAGCGCGGCGCTGTCTTCCTGGCTTGCCACAACGCGATCTGGGAAGTGACGGCAAAGCTGATCAGCTCCGGCAAGAACCCGGATCATGCCTCGCACGAGGCGGTGGCTGCCGAGCTGACCAATCATCTGATCGATGACGTCGTGCTGACCCCCGGAATAGTTGCGACGATTCCGGAGCTGCAGCAGGCCGGCTTTCACTACGCCACGTGATCAAATCAAATGCGCAAAGCAGCCATCGTCACCGCACTTGCCGCCGCCCTGCTCCTTCCGTTCGTCGCACGGGCCGCGGAGCGGGTCCAAAACGATTCCATCTTTCCTCCCTGGCAACACGGCGAAAACAACGATGCCGCACAACGCGGGCTCTCGTTTACGGTTCCGGACGTAGACGATCTCGCCGATTTCCATGGCGACGTATCCAACCCGAAGCTCGTGTTGTACGTCGGCGGCAATTACTTTTTCGCTATGGCGCCACTGATCGCGGCGTTTGAGAAGCAACATCCGGAGTTCAGCGGCAGGATCTATTGGGAGACGCTTCCGCCCGGCGTCCTCGAAAAGCAGATCGAGACCGGCGGGACCGTTACCTCCGGCAACATGACCTGGACGGCGAAGCCGGATGCCTATCTTGCGGGGCTCAAGAAGGTCCAGAATCTCATCGATCGGGGCCTGTTGACAGGCCCGGCCGTTCCCTACGTGACCAATTCCCTCACGATCATGGTGCCGTCCGGCAATCCCGGCGGCGTCAAGACTCTCTCCGATCTGGCGCGGCCCGACCTCCATGTCGTGATGCCCAATCCGGAATTCGAAGGTATCGCCCGCCAGGTCGAGGCCTCATTGAGGAAGGCGGGCGGCGAGGCGCTGGCGACGACCGTGTACAAAACCAAGGTCGCCGACGGCAGTACGGTTCTGACACAGATCCATCACCGGCAGTCGCCGCTCTTCCTGATGCGGGGGCGCGCGCAGGCGGGCGTGACCTGGCAATCGGAAGCAGCCTTTCAGGAGCAGGCCGGCAATCCCATCGCCCAGGTCGACATCCCACCAGCGCAGAACACAACGGCGATCTATGCCGGCGCCGAAGTGCGGAGCGCGCCGCATCCGGAGGCGGCACAACTCTGGCTTTCCTTCGTCCGCTCGCCCGCGGCGCTCTCGATCTTCGAGCGGTACGGATTCCAGCCGTTCGCGGGCACTACATCGGCGGGCTGATCGATCAAGGAGATGCACTCATGGCCACTCTGTCCCTCACACCCGCTTCCCATATCGTGCGTTCGGTTGACAACGCCGCGGGCCTGACGGAAGCGCAGGACTTATGGCGAACGGCCTCGCTCGCCATGATGTCGGTCCGCATCATCCAGGGATTCATCTATTGGGGCGGCGGATCTCGGCGCTTCATCTATGCGCCCTCGAAGCTCAACCCGGACGCGCCCACCTGGATGGCGAACAAGTTTCAGACCGCAATGCCTGGCGCGCTGTTCGGAACCGATCACCTGATCAGTTTCATGCTGCACCACTTCTGGCTGCTCTATGCCGGCGTGATCCTGTTCAGCGCCGCTGAACTGATCGTCGGAGCGATGCTGATGGCAGGCGCCCTGACCCGAGCGGCCGCTTTGGTGTCGATGGGATTTTCCGTGCTGTTGATGGCGATGTTCGGCTGGCAGGGCGCGACCTGCATCGACGAATGGACCATGGCCGCCTGCAATCTCGCGATGGGGGCAACACTGCTGCTGGGCGGCAGCGGCGCCTATTCGATCGAAAACGTCCTGATCCGGCGCAACCCCGCGCTCACCGGGAAGCGATGGTTTCACTGGATGGCCGGAAGCGTGCCGTTACCCCTGAAGGACATCGCGTTCCGCAACCTCGCGCTCGCCGTCCTTGGCTTTGTCCTGGTGTTCGACATCGGCACCTACAGCTACTATCGCGGCTCAGTGGTGACGCCATTCCATGGCGGACCGGTCAGCCCGACGAAGCATCATCTCACCGTTAGCCATGCCAGATCGCTGGCTGATGGCTCCATTCGCTTTCACGTTTATCTCGATGCCGGCACGCCGGAAGCGCCGGAGCATGTCGTCGCAGCCGATCTGATCGACACGGGTAACGAGCCCGTCGCGCGCTACGACGCCGCCGTCCTCTCGACCTTGCCAAAGACTGCCTTCGTCAACGATTACGCCTACAACAAGTTTGCGCCTGGCCCCTTCGGGATCCGGGCATCGTTGGGAGCTGCCGCGTCGGTGACACTGCCCCCGCCGGCCTCTGCCGCCGCTCTCCAGGCAAGATCGCTCCGGCTCACGGACGTCGACGGACGCAGTTTTTCGGCGCCGCTCGGTCCGGCGGTCACGGATCAACTCCAGTGATTCAGCAGTCCACACTGGACGCCCCGTCAACTTTGAGGATGAGGCGCCGTCAAAGTACCTAGGCAGGTCCCAGAGCCGGTGATCGAGCCGAAGCAGTGAGGTCAGCTGTGCGAGACGGCAAGGCCGGCACACCCATCAACAACAGGCCTCAAGCTTGCGTTGAATTGCCTGTCCGATGCCGCCCGAAAGTGGCGACGATCGTGATCTTGCGAACCGAGGGCGAGTTTCGATCTGGCCCGGCCGAACGCAGTACTCGAAGGCAGAGTGACAGGCGCGGAAGAGGCGGGATGTGCAGCGGACCTGATCGATGGCACCCCTCTGCACGCCCGTAACCAGGCCTAGTCGCTCCGTTCGCCGGACCGGGTCAGACAGATTGCGGGAGGCGGTTACCGGCCGCCCGGCAGGTGCTCCCGCTAATCCGTAAGGGCTCCGCTAAGCCCCTGACACGCCAAGTTTCAAGGGCGCATTGGCGCTGTCGAGGAACTCAACTGTGGTGAACCACAAGTCGGTATCGCCGACGTTTTCGAGATCGTGGATCTTGTATTCACCTTTGCCATAGACGAAGTGACGCGTCTCACCGGCCGAGTAGACGGCTTCGACGATCGTCCCGTCCTCCGCATGTGACTGCGCCCGGCCCGGCGTTACCGCGGTCCAGAAGTAGTCCAGCACGTGGCGATGGAATCCGATGCGTTCACCCGGCGCAAGCCGGATTTCCCAGACGCGCACGCGCTCGGTTTCGGACAGGAGTCGCGTCCCGACCCGCCCGTTGAGCTGGTTGGTATCGAACTCCTTGCGGATGGCGTCAGGCCAGGCCACCCTTCCCGTTTCGATCGCGTCGGTGCTCATTGTTGTGCCTCCTTGGGATAAGTGATCCACGTTGCGTTACTCGACGCCGACCCCGGTCTGGGCACGGACGTGCTGCGCGCCGAACGAGGCGCGGACGGAAGCGGCCGCCGCACTGCGGTCTAGCACCGACACCGCCCATGATACGGCGAAGGCGAGAGGAACCGAGACCAGGGCCGGATTGTCGTAAGGGAATGGTGCAGGCCCGAGCTTCAACGTCGCGGTCCATACGCCCGGGCTGAGGGCGACCAGTCCCACCGATGCAAGCAGGCCGGCGAGCGACCCGCTCACGGCGCCGCGCGTCGTCAGGTCAGGCCAGACGATCGACAGAAGGATCACCGGGAAATTCGCACTCGCCGCGATCGCAAAGACCAATCCGACCATGAATGCGATGTTCTGGTTCTCGAACAAGACACCCAGACCCATCGCAATCAGGCTGATCGCAACCGCGGCAGCCTTCGAGACGAGCACTTCCTCATGCTCGCTCGCACGGCCCCTGCGGATCACGCGGGCATAGAGGTCGTGGCTCGCCGCCGAGGCTCCCGCGAGCGTCAGGCCCGATACGACAGCGAGGATCGTCGCGAACGCCACCGCCGAGATGAACCCGAGCAGCAGCGATCCGCCGACGGCATCGGCCAGGTGCAGAGCCACCATGTTGACGCCGCCAACGAGCCCGCCCGACGCATCCCGAAACTGCGGGTTGGCCGAAACAATCGCGATGGCGCCGAAGCCGAGCACGAACAACAGGCTGTAGAAGATGGAGATGAACCCGGTCGCGACCAGCACCGATGTACGCGCCTGGCGGGCATCGCTCACGGTGAAGAAGCGCATCAAGATGTGCGGCAACCCGGCCGTGCCGAAAATCAGGGCGAGCCCGAGGGAGATCGCCGATACCGGATCCTTGACAAGTCCGCCCGGCGCCATGATGGCGTCGGCCTTCGGATGCAATGTCACGGCTTCACGGAACAGCGCCTCCAGACTGAAGCCGAAGTGCCCGAGGATCAGGATCGACATCAGGACCGAGCCCGACATCAGCAGGATGGCCTTGATGATCTGCACCCAGGTCGTCGCGAGCATGCCTCCGACCGTCACATAGATCATCATCAGCACGCCGACGATGCCGACCGCGTAGATGTAGGGAAGCCCGAACAACAGCTGGATCAGCTTGCCGGCCCCCACCAATTGGGCGATCAGATAAAAGACCACGATCACGAGCGTGTTGACGCCCGCGACTGCCCTCACCGGAACTTCGGCCAACCGGTATGCCGCGACGTCGGCAAAGGTGTAGCGGCCGAGGTTGCGCAACGGCTCGGCAATCAGGAACAGGATCATCGGAAAGCCGACGAGGAAGCCGATCGCATAGATCATGCCGTCGTAGCCCGAGGTATAGACGAGTGCGGTAACGCCCAGGAATGTCGCAGCCGATGTGTAATCGCCGGCGATCGCGAGCCCGTTCTGAACACCCTTGAGACCGCCGCCGGCGGCATAGAAATCCTTGGCCGTGCTCGTACCACGCCGTGCAGCCCACCATGTGATGCCGAGACTGATCGCGACGAAGCCGAGGAACATGGCGATCGCCGTCGCGTTCAACGGTTGCCGCGTGCCTGTCGCCGATGTCAGCGCGTCAGCCGCTGCTGGCCCGGAAAGCAGGACGAAAGCAGTTACAAACAAGGCTGCGCAAGCCGGGCGTGATGTCATCGGAGATCCTCCAGAAGCAGCTGACTGAGGCTGTCGAAACGGGAATTGGCGCGCCGCACGTAGACCGCCGTTAACAGGAAGCCGAGCGCGATCAGGCCGACGCCGACCAACACGCCCCAGGTGATCACGGTGCCGCTCCACAACGGATACCCGAGCAGCCGGGGCCAGAACGCGATAGTCAGGATGTAGGTGAAGTAGGCAGCGGCCATGACGATCGACATCGCAACGCCAAGGCGTGTGCGCTCGCTCGCAAGCTGTCTGAACGTCGGATGCTGCTGGATGGTTTGCAAGTCCATGGGTGATCGTCCTCCCTCCGTTGAATTCGCCTAGGCGGCAATGCCGGTTGCCACCGCAGTCTCCGCCATCACCGCCTCGGGGCTGCGATGCCGCTCTGCCATCGCCCGTTCTTCGGCCGTGGCGATTTGCGCCTGCATGTACGCGCCGAGATGGCGGGCGCGCCGCACGACTGCGGCCCCAAACGGAAGCCGGCTCGATTCGAATTTCGCGAGCGCCGCCGGCAGATCGGCCGGAAGGGCGCGCAACGCATCGACCAGAGCCGCCGCATCCGCCGCGGCTTTCGTCACGCCCATGCCGACATGGGGCCTCGCCACGAACGCAGCATCGCCAAGGATGACGGTGCGGGATCCGAGCGCCATGCGCGGTGTCTCGAGATCCAGGATGGCCTGGATGAAGGGCTGAGACGTGAGGTGAACGACCTCGGCGAATTGCGGCGCCAGCAGCCGCTCCGCGTCCCGGCGCATCGCGGCAATCACATCGGATCGAATCCTGGTCGGCGGAATCGACAATGGCTGCCTGACACCGTCGATATCCGTCAGCAGATCCGCCAGTCCCCGGTCGGCGTCGGCCGGGCGATACCAGACGAAATTGAAGCGGCGCTCGCCGACATCCATCTCTTCGTTGGCCCCGGCAACGGGATAGCCGAGCATCTGCTCCCCGGGAGGCAGGCTGAAGGCGAACCAGTCGCACAGTTCCGCCCGCGTCCGGGCCGACAGGTCCCGCTCGTTGACGAGGCCCCGCCAGGCGACGTAACCGGCGTATTTGGGCTGGACGTTGGCCGCGAGCTGCGTCCTGACGCTCGAGAATATCCCGTCGGCGCCGACCAGCAGGTCTCCCGACGCTTCGGTGCCGTCGGAAAAGCGCGCCACCACCCGGTCGCCGAGCTCCGCAACACCCTCGAGGCTCTTGCCGTGATGGTAGTGTTGCGGCGGCAACGCTGCCTTCAACAGCCCGTAGAGGTGTCCCCAGGACGTCAGCACTTGCCGCAACCCGAGCTCGCCTGCGATACGGCCACTCCGGTCCAGCACGCGCCGCCCCGGAACGACGACCCCGACCGCCGCGGCCGCGGTATCGATGCCGGCCCGGCCCAAGACGTCGAACAATTCCGAATGCGTGACGATGCCCGCGCCTCGGCCCGCGAGCTCCGCACCGATGCGCTCATAGACGTCGACGTTCCAGCCTTCCCGCCGCAACAGCAACCCGGCGAACAGGCCGGCCATCGATCCGCCGATCACAAGTGCCTTCGGCGGCACTGCACGCTTCCAGCGATCGTCGCTCATGAGCATCCTCCTTTCGCTGATCGGTTCGCGCGAACTGACGTTTATTTATCACTTGATCAATTCATGACATGGCACTGATCCAAGTCAATAGCTATTTATCAAATGATAAACAAAAAGTGATGGCGCCGCTTCCGGTCGGCCCTGGCGGCAAATCGGTGTATGAAGGCACGAAAGTGCCCTCTAACCGACGAATCAGACGTGAAGCAGGCCAGAAGAGCGCGTCTTCCGACGCCGATCCGAGAACAGCAGAGGCTGGACCCGTCCGAGCGGGAAGCCATCATCGCGCGAGAAGCCGTGTCGTTTTTCGCCGAGCACGGGTTCGAGGGACAGACCCGCGAACTCGCAAAGCGACTTCGCATCACCCAGCCCCTGCTCTATCGCTATTTTCCAAGCAAGGAAGCTCTGATCGAGCGGGTCTATCAGGAAGTTTTTGTCGGACGCTGGAAACCGTCCTGGGAGAAGATCATCACCGATCGCTCGGTTCCCCTCAAGGCCAGGCTGATCCAGTTCTATCGCGAATACGCCGAGGTCATCCTCACCTACGAATGGATCCGCCTGTTCATGTTCGCGGGCCTCAGGGACCTCGGACTGAACGCCCGTTATCTCAAGATGCTGCGCGAACGTGCGTTCGAAAGGGTGATCGAGGAGATCAGGTTCGAATACGGACGTCCCTCGACCGATGAGCTGCCGACCACCGATCTCGAAGTCGAGATGGTATGGGGCCTGCACGCCGCGATCTTCTATCTCGGGGTTCGCAAGTTCATCTACTCGATGCCCCTGGAAACCGACGTCAATTCGATCATCGATGCAAAGGTGACGACGTTCCTGGGCGGCGTTCGCTTCGTCCTCCCGGCGAAGGCGATCGCCTAGATCCTGCTCCCTCGAGTTACGCGCCGATCGCCTTCCTGATGCGGGCGGGATTGAACGGGAGATCATGCATCCGAACGCCGGTTGCATCTCTGATCGCGTTCGCGATCGCGGCTCCCGTCGGCCCTTGCGCGGCCTCGGCGACACCATAAAAGCCATCGCCGGGCCGATCTATCAGGTGAACGTCAACCGCGCCCGGAACGCTGTCGAACCGCATGATGGGATAGGCGGACCAATCCACCGACGTGACACGGGTGCGATCGAACGTGACCTGCTCGAACAACGTCCAGCTCATCGATTGCAGGATGCCGCCCTCGATCTGGTTGCGGACGCCGTCCGGGTTGACGACCTGCCCCGTATCCACCGCCGCCACGACGCGACGGACGCGAACGGCGCCGCTGAGGCGTACGACCTCGATCTCGACGGCCACCGCGCACCAAGCTTCGAGGTTCTTGTAGCGTGCAAAACCAAAGCCGAATCCGGTGCTGTCCGAGCGCTTGACCCGCGCCGCCCAGCCGAATCGGGATGCCGCAGTTTCGATGACGTCGCGCGCGCGGGGATCGACCGTATGGCGAAGCCGAAACGCGACGGAATCCTGCCCCGAGTGCGCCGCCAGCTCGTCTAACATGCTCTCGATCGAAAGCACGTTGAGGTACCCGCCCAGCGAGCGCATGGAGGAGCCACGCAAGGGCATGTCGGGCAGGAAGTGACTGATCACCTTGCAGTTCGGGATTGCATAGAGCGGAATTGCATTGCGATCGCCGCCGCCCTCGGGCTGCGCCAGTGCAACCGGCGGCGCGAGGGGAGAAGCGTCGGACTTCAGTCGGGCGGCCGTCAGCGTTCCCGGAGGTCCGGGCCGCATCATATGCGACTGGCTCCAGACCTCGTGGTGCCAATCCGCGATCACCCCATCCGGTCCGACCGCGGCGCGGAGCTTGACCACCATGCCGGGGCCGAATGGATCCCAGGCGTGCTCTTGCTCGCGCATCAGCTGCACCCTGATCGGCCGGCCGGGCATCGCGACGGCAAGCATCGCTGCATCGGCCGCGGCGTCGTCGGCGCCATTGTGGCCGTAGCAACCGGCCCCTTCTGCATGAATGCAGCGCACGTTTTCGGTAGGCATGCGCAGCATGCCGGCAATCGCATCGCGAAGGAAGAAAACGCCCTGCGTGTGCGTCCAAACCGTGAGCATCCCGTCCTGGAATTGCGCTATCGCACAGGACGGCCCGATCGATCCGTGGGTGAGATAAGGCCGGCTGAAGCTCGCTTCGACCGCGATTCCCGGCTTGCCCGGACGTCCCTCGTCGTGAATCGTCGTGTCGCGCGAAGGCAGGTTGATCAGGGCGCCCGGCAGGTCCGCGCTATCAGGCAAAGCTTGCTGTTCGATCCAGGTCGTGGTCGCAGCGAGCGTTCGCATTCCCTGAACGGCGGTCCACTCACGGTCAGCGATCACGCCGAGGAAATTGCCGTCGCGCACGACCTTGGCGATCCCGTTCATCCGCTCGACAGGCGCGATATCGAGATCGCGCAGGATCGCTCCGTAGCTCGGGGGACGGATGACACGGCCGTGCAGCATCCCCTCGGGGCGCAGATCCTGAACATAGGCGCTACCGCCCGTCACCTTGGCCGGAATATCAATCCGCGAAACCGGCTGGTTCATCACCGTGAAGTCTGCCGGCGCGGTGAGATGCGACGTTGTGCTCGCTTCCACAGATAACAGTTGATCGCGAACCAGCTCGCCGTATGCAAGGCGAGCGCCGTGCGGGCCGAACACGGCGCCGTTGCGGACCTGGAGCGAGGCCGCCGGCACGCCAAACCTGCGGGCGGCCTCGTCACGGAGGATCTCGCGCGCCTGAGCCGCGGCGTGCCGGATTGCGGTGCCGGAGTCCTGCATCGAATGGCTTGCGGCCGTATAGCCTTCATTCGGCGTCCGTGCGGTATCTGCCGTGACGAGCGAGAGCCGATCGAACGGCACCTTGAGCTCCTCGGCCGCGATCTGGAGCAGTGCCGTCTTGAGACCCTGGCCGAGCTCGGCCTTTCCCGTGAGGATCGTAACCGCGCCCGACGCATCGACGCGAATCCAGGCGTCGATGTTTGGCGTGTCGTCGAGACTTCCGGGAAGACCGTGCTTCGATGGACCTCCGCCGGTGCCGGTTTCGGTCTGCGCACGCGCTCCGGAGAATCGCAAGGCGACAATGAGCGCGCCGGCACCCGCCAATACGCTCCGTCGAGAGACAGCATGCGTCATCGCCCCGCCCTCACCTCGGCAGATCTCTTCTTCAGCTCGTCGGCGGCACGGCGGACCGCACGCAAGATCCGCATGTGAGTTCCGCACCGGCACAGATGCGGCTGCAGTTCGGCCCTGATCGATTCGTCGGTCACGTTCGGATCACGATTGAGCAGCGCCTGGGCGCGCATCATCATGCCGGGGATGCAATAGCCACACTGCGCCGCCTGCTCGGCAATGAAAGCCTGCTGCAACGGGCCTGGCTCCGCCTGGCTCCCAAGCCCTTCCAGCGTGGTGACGGAGCGCCCCTCCAGCACCATCACCGGCGTGATGCATGAGAAGATGGCCTTGCCATCGACGATCACGGTGCACGCGCCGCACTGGCCGAGGCCGCAACCGTACTTTGCGGCGTTCAGCCCGAGTTCGTCCCGGAGAACATAGAGCAGCGGCGTGTCCGGGCTCGCCTTGATGGATCGGCTCTCGCCGTTAACGGTCAGCGTTGTCATGGCGTGTCAGCGGCCCTTCTGCTCATTGTTCCCTTGTCCGGCTCACCAGTTGGCTCTTGCGTCTGCGATCGCCTCGGCGACCCCGTCCCACCGGGTCTTGCCGGCGAACTGGGTACGCAGGTAGTTGGCGAGATCGGAGATCTGCCGGTCGTCGAGAGCATCGCCAAAGCCGGGCATGATCGGACGCGCCGAACCATCGGAGGACGCGGGGATTCCCCGCAGCACGAGATTGATCAGGTTGGCTGGCGTCTCGTCGGCAAGGGCCGTGGAGAGGCCAAGGCTGACGCCTCCCAGCGGCAAAGGTCTGCCGCCCTCATGGCACGATGCGCAAGCGACACCGTAGATCGCTCCACCCGGATCGGACTGGAGGGGCGGCGTCGCAGCTTGCGCACCAGCCACCTGGGGCAATCGTCCGGACCCCGAAGGAGCAGCGATCTTTGCGTCGGTCCGCGCTTCGCTCTTGCCGAGCGAGGCCAGATAGTAGGCCATCGCACTGACGTCGGCGGGATCGACCAGGGACAGATTGTCGGTCACGTTCGACATGGGCCCTTGAGCTGTCCCATGCTGGGGATGCGAGCCACGTGCGAGATAATCCGTCAGGGCCGCCTCATCCCACGGGACCGGCGACGGCGAGCTGCGACCGAGCGCATAGGCACGCCAGCCTTCGGCCACGCCGCCCTGGAAACTCGCCGAGACCTCTTCTGCTCCCATCAGGTTTCGCGGAGAGTGGCAGGCGCCGCAGTGCCCGAGCCCGTCGACCAGATACTTCCCCTTGTTCCACTTCGCATCCTTCGACGGATCGGCGACGAAGCGCTCCTGATGCAGAAACAGCAGCTTCCAGCCGGCGAGCGTCAGGCGGATATTGAGGGGAAACGGCAGTCCGTTTGGCGGCGCCGACGACCGGACCGGATCGAGCGACATCAGAAAGGCATACAATGCGTTCGCATCATCGTCGGACACGCGCGTGAAGTGGTCGTACGGGAACGCCGGATAAAGGTGACGGCCTTCACGATCCACGCCGGACCGCAAGGCGCGAACGAATGCCTGCTCCGACCATCGACCGATGCCGGTCTCCGGATCGGGCGTGATGTTGGTGGAGTGGATCGTACCGAACGGCGTCGGCATCGCAAGTCCGCCGGCGTATGGTACTCCGCCGGTCGCCGTGTGGCACGTGGCGCAGTCGCCAAGCAGCGCGAGGCTTGCTCCACGACGCACCATCACAGTATCGGTGGCCCTGGCTGATCGCGGATCGATCGGAGCGATTGGCGATTCCCAGGCGTAGAGAAGCGCCCCCGTCCCACCGATCGCCCCGACGGCAAGCAGCGCGAGCAGAACTGACCTGAGCTTCATTGCCGTTCCTTCCTCAATGGAAACGCCATATCAGTCCGCTGCAGGCATCGTCTTTTCAGTTTGATGCGGCCCTTGAACAATCTCCCGATGAGGTCGCGACGCTGCGGGACGCCGGCGGCGTGTCGCCGGTTCTGCCAACGACGCTCGACCGGGAGGTCGCACCGCCGCAATGCGTCCGCCGATCCAAAAGCCAGTTCAAAGCATGCGCATTCAGTCCAATACGTTCGCAGGCCAGCCGCGTAACACGTCTTGCGAGAGCTCTTTCATCCGGAAGACCGCGCACTGTGCAGCCCGCTGCACATGACAGCCATTCATTTTGCACGGACTTGTTATTTATCGTTTGATAATTAGCTGCCGATCGTGTTTGAAGTCAAGTGTCCGGCGCGGCGAACAGAAGCTGCGCGCGGACCAGCGAGGAATGCGGCCATGTCGACGTCTGCTCTCAGCACGGATCAACGGGTCCAAGAACTCACCCGCGCACGCACGTTTGCCATGGCGGTTTGTGCGGGCATCGCGGTCGCGAACATCTATTACAATCAGCCGCTGCTGGGCCTCATCGAAGCGAATTATCCGAACTCCTCTGCGATCGGCTTGATACCCACGGCCACGCAGTTTGGCTACGCGGTCGGTCTCCTCCTGCTCGTCCCGTTGGGCGATCTCGTCGAGCGACGTCGTCTTATCGCCGCACAATTCGCCGTTCTGGCGGCAGCACTGGCCTTCGCTGCTGTTGCACCGACCACGCTCGCGTTGATCGCAGCCTCGCTTGTGCAGGGTGTAGCGGCCACGGTGGCGCAGCAGATCGTTCCGTTCGCCGCGACGCTCGCCGACGACAAGACGCGGGGCGCCGCGGTCGGAACGGTCGTCAGCGGAATCCTCGGCGGAATCCTTCTCAGCCGCACGATAAGCCGGCTTCGTCGGATCGCATTTCGGATGGCGCGAGATGTTTTGGCTTGGCGTGCCTTTGGCGCTCGGCGCCGCCGTGCTGGTCCGCACGACCCTGCCCCGCCATCATCCGACGCAGAGCCTGGGATACGCCGCTGCGCTGCATTCGTTGCTGCATTTACTGATCGAAGAGCCGGCGCTTCGCCTGGCCGCTGCGACGCAAGCGATGCTGTTCGCCTCCTTCATCGCGTTCTGGACCGTCTTGTCCCTGCATCTGCAAGAGCCGGCGTTTGGCTTCGGCCCCGAGATCGCCGGCCTGTTTGGCGTGATCGGCGCGTCGGGGATCCTCGCTGCGCCGCTCGCCGGCCGAACGGCCGACAAGCGCGGCCCGCATCTCGTGATCGCGATCGCCGCCGCCATCTCGCTGTCCTCCTGGGTCGTGTTCGGGGGCTGGAACACCGTCGCCGGATTGACCGTCGGAGTGGTGCTGCTGGATGCCGGCGTGAACGCGGCGCTGGTGGCCAACCAGCACCTGATTTTTGCGCTCCGTCCCGAGGCGCGAAGCAGGCTGAACACGGTTTTCATGACGGCCATGTTCATCGGCGGATCGCTTGGATCCCTCGGCGCGAGCTGGGCCTATGCGCACGCCTCGTGGCTCGGCGTTTGCGGCTACGGCGCGGCACTTGCGGCCGCTGGTCTGCTCTTGCAATTGCCGACACTGTTCGGCCGGAAGGCAGCGCGTCACTGACCTCGCCAGGTCGAACGGACGCATTTGGAGATCGCAAGACGTGCAAATCGCGGTCGTCGGAGGCTCCCTCGCGGGATTGTTCACCGCAACGCTGCTGGCCCATGATGGACACGACGTCACCGTCTACGAGCGATCAGTCCATGGGCTCGAAGGGCGTGGAGCCGGTCTGCTGGGCAAGCGTGAGACATTTGCCATTCTGCGCGCGGCCGGCTGCGAACATGTCGCACGCGTCGGGGTGGTTGCGCGGGAACGCATCGTGTTCGGCGACACGGGCCCGACCATCGATCAAGAGATG
The DNA here is from genome assembly GCF_056429065.1 of Bradyrhizobium sp. USDA3010. NCBI lineage: Bacteria > Pseudomonadati > Pseudomonadota > Alphaproteobacteria > Hyphomicrobiales > Nitrobacteraceae > Bradyrhizobium > Bradyrhizobium sp. USDA3010. Next base: position 17,124 of record NZ_JBWJZD010000033.1, on the reverse strand, counting down.
CCGCCCCAGATGCAGCTGTCGTGGGACTCGATCTATCGCGTGTTTCGAAAGCAGATCGCGGATGGCTCATACGTGCTTGATCGAAAGGTCGAACATCTTCACGAGGAGGCCGATCGGGTCGTCGTTCGCTTCAGCGACGGAAGCGAGACGGCTGCCGATCTCGTCATTGGCGCTGACGGCATAGCGTCCGTCGCGCGCGCCGCGGTCGACGGCCAGGCCGCGGCAAATGTCTACGCCGGCTATGTCGGGTGGCGCGGCCTCTTGCCGGAACGCGACCTGCCGGGCTTCGCGGCCAGCGACCTCCTCGAGCGCTTCGCATACTTCCGCATGCCGCATTCCCACGTGATCGGCTTCCTGGTCCCCGGACCGAGCGGCGAAACCGAGCCCGGAGATCGCAGGTACAACTGGGTCTGGTATCGGCCGGCGATCGGACCGGCGGCGCGCGACGATGTGCTCACCGATCGCGAAGGCCGCATCCACCCATACTCGCTGCCTCCGGGCGCGATCTCCGCACAAGCCCGCGACGGACTCGTCGAGGACGCCAAACGATTGCTGCCGCGCTCGTTCGCTGCGGCGATCGAAGCGACATCCCAGCCGTTCGTGCAAGGGATCTTCGACTACGAAACGGAGCGAATGACCTCGCGACGCATTGCGCTGGTGGGAGACGCGGCATTCGTCGTGCGGCCGCATACGGGGATGGGCATCGCAAAGGCGGCGGCTGACGCCATGGCGCTGCGAAAGCACCTTGCATCGGCGCCGCTCGGAGAGGCGCTCCAGCGATACGATCGGGAACGCAGACAGGCAGGCGCCGCTATCGCCGCGTCCGGCCGCGAGCTGGGTGCGCACCTCGTGTGAGCCCGCCAGTTGGCGAAACAGCAAGTCAGGGAGAAGCAGATGAGCTGGCATCACGATCATGATTTCAGGGTGACGATCAGCGGCGGATCGGTCGCCGGGCTTTGCAATGCAATCACCCTTCGCAAATTGGGCGCGACCGTCACCGTGCACGAGCGCGTGCCGGGTCCAATGCTGGCCCGAGGAGCCGGGATCGTCGTTCAGCGAGAACTGATCCAGTTGCTCGAGGAAAGCGGTGCAGGTCCGCTCCCGTTCACGACCTGCCGCGGCCGGCGATATCTCGACCCAGACGGTGGCGATGGTGTTCTCCAGGACATGCCGCAGGAATTCACCTCCTGGGAAGCCATCCACACGGCGCTGCGGGCAGCCGTTGCCGATGAATGCTATCGGGCTGACTCCGAAGTGATGGCGGTGTCTCAGGCGGGCTCGAAGGTCTCGGCGACGCTTGGCAACGGCTCCGTCGTGGAGAGCGATCTGTTCGTGGCCGCCGACGGTTCGGGCTCGACGGTCCGGCGTCAAATGCTTCCTGATGTCGAGGCCAGATACGCCGGTTATGTTGCCTGGAGAGGCACGCTCGACGAGCGCAACGTGCCTTCCGATCTCCTCCCATTCTTCGACGATCGTTTCACCTTCTCGGAAGCCCGCAATGGCGGCCATATGCTGGCGTATTTCATCCCGGGACCCGACGGAGCCGTGACGGTCGGATCACGTCGGCTCAACTGGGTCTGGTACGTGCACGTCGGTGCCGCCGAGCTCGCGACTGTGCTGACCGACAAGGATGGCACGCGGCATCGATCCTCGCTTCCGCGCGGCACGACGCCGCAAAGAACCGTTGCCGATCTGAGGGCGCGTGCCTTGCGCGAGATCCATCCAAAGATGGCCGCGCTGGTCTCGGAGACGCTGGATCCGTTCCTTCAGAGCATCCTTGACGTGACGGTGCCGAAAACCCTGTTCGGCCGCGTCCTGCTGACCGGCGACGCAGCTTTCGTGGTGCGGCCGCACACGGCCGGAGGGACCGCCAAGGCGGCCTACGAGGCCTCGGTTCTCGCACGCGCATTGAAATCAGCACGCGCGAATGTCGACGTCGCGCTTCAATCCACCGAACGGTTGCAGCTGCAATATGGCAACGCGCTCTACCAATACGGCCTTGCGCTCGGCAATCGCTGGTCACGCGATAGAAGCACCGACTAGCGAGCCTCAGCCGGCGCCCGATCCGAACCGATCGACGAGAAAATCGATGAACAGCCGGACCTTGACGGCAAGATGTCGCGTCGGCGTTGTTGACGCACAGCGACCACGCCGGCTGGATCCAATGGACGCCGTCGTCGCCTGTCAGCTTCCATTGATTGCCCGTCAGCAGGAAGCCGTAGGTCAGGGAGACGTGATCGCACAGATCCTGCGGATGGAGCGGCGTACGATGACGCTTCAGATAGTCGGGCGATGCGCAGACCAGCCGCGCGACGGACGATCTTGGCAGGCGCAGCCGTCTGATCGCTCATTGAGGCCGATACCGGTCGAAATGTCTTGGATTTTCGCCCGATCACGTGGCGGGCCAGACGGACTGGGAGCCACAACCGGCAGCATCCTCACGTTCAACCTGGACGCAATCGTACAACCGCGCGCCAGGATGTGCAATCAGCGGGATTTGTTTTGGATCAACATCGGAACAAGATCGAGCCCGCTCAGCGAGCTCATGTGCACGCGCGCCGGCCGGAATGCACCTCAAATTGAGCGCTGTCGCCTCGGCATCGCTCGCCGCCCACACCGGTCAGGGATCCGATCGCAATGGACGACGCAGGACACGATACGATCAGGGCCAACGGCATCCGCCAGCACTATCGCCACGCGGGTCCGGTCCGCCGGTCATCCTGCTCCATGGCTTTCCCGAGACGAGCTACGCCTGGCGCTTCCAGATTCCCGAGCTTGCGCGGCGATATCGCGTGATAGCGCCCGACCTGCGTGGCTATGGCGACACCGACAAGCCTTCGACCGGCTACGACAAGAGGACGATGGCCAATGACATCGTCAAGCTGGCAGAGGCTCTTGGCATCGACCGGTTCGCACTGGTTGGGCATGATCGCGGCGCGCGGGTTGCCACGCGCCTGGTGAAGGACCATCCCGCGCTGGTCGACAGGCTCGTCGTGATGGACAACGTGCCGACCCGGATCGTCGCGCGCGAGATGAATGCGCAGATCGCGCGGCAGTACTGGTTCTTCCTGTTTCACCAGGTGCCCGACCTGCCCGAGGCTCTGCTGGCGGGCCGTGAAGAGATCTGGCTGCGTCACTTCTTCTCCGATTGGTGTCACGATCCGCGGAGCATCTCCGATGAAGCAATCGCCGCCTATGTGAAGGCCTTTGCCGCCGAGGGCGGCGTCCGCGGCGCCCTGTCCGACTACCGGGCCGGCCCGGAGGACATCGCGCAGGACCTTGCAGATGCCGACAGCAAGATCGCCTGTCCCGTGCTCTCGATCTGGGGAGAGGACTTCGGTGCCGTCGGAAGGCTGTTCGACATGCAAGCGGTCTGGAGCGAGATGGCCGAGAACCTGCAGGTGGCGCCGATCCAGCGCTGCGGCCATCTTCCGCATGAGGAGCAGCCCGAAACGGTGACCAAATTGCTGCTCGATTTTCTCGATGGTTGGACAACCGCCGGCTGATCGCGCACGACAATGGAGAGGATCATGACCCCGGCCCGCACGTTCATCGCGAGCGCAATCGCTTGCCTCCTGCTTGGACCGAACTGCGAAGCGGCCGCTCCGCTGCAACATGCGCAGGCGCCCGGCTTCTACCGGATCATGCTCGGTGACCTCGAGATCACGGCGCTCCTCGATGGCACCCACCCCTTTCCCGTTCATGAGGTGATGACCCGGAACGAGGCGGCGGCCGATGGGAGCCGCAAGGCCATCAGGCTTTCGGATGCCCGTCCCGGCGAAGCCGAATCTCGTCTCGCTGCGGAGCGGCTTGCAGCCCCCGTGGAAGGTTCGATCAACGCTTTCCTGATCAACACCGGGAGCAAGCTCGTGCTGATCGATAGCGGCGCGGGCAGCCTGTACGGAGACTGTTGCGGCCATCTCGTCGAGAACCTGATCGCTGCCGGCTACCGGCCCGAGCAGATCGACGAGGTCTTTCTCAATCACCTCCATGCCGATCACGTCGGAGGTATAGCTCCGCATGGCAAGGTAGCGTTCCCAAACGCAATCGTCTGGGTCAGCCAGAACGACCTCGACTACTGGCTCGATCCGAAGAGCGAGGACGAGGCACCAACCTTCCTCAAGCCGATGTTTGAAGGCGATCGCGCTTCGTTGAAGCCCTATCTGGACTCCGGCCGCTTGCGGCCGTTCCAACAAGGCGCAGAGCTGTCATCCGGGATTCGCGCGATCCCGACGTTCGGCCATACGCCGGGCCACACCTCCTACGAGGTTACGAGCGGACCGCATAGGCTGCTGGTGTGGGGAGACCTTGTCCACGTCGCCCAGATCCAGTTTCCCGATCCCGCCGTGACCGTGACCTATGACAGCGATCCGCTCGCGGCCGAGGCCAAACGCGTGGCAGCGTTCTCGGATGCTGCGCGAACTGACACGTGGATCGCCGCCGCCCACATTGCCTTCCCGGGCCTGGGACACGTCCGCGCTACGGGCGGCCGATTTGAATGGATCCCTGCGAATTACACGACGGTCCTGCGGCGCTAGCTGCCGGCGTCGATCTCGCGAACAGCCGCATCAACCGAAGGTGAACAACATGGCAGGTCTCTTTCGTCCCGCAGCGCTGGGCGACCTCAGTCTCCCGAACAGGATCGTCATGGCGCCGATGACGCGTTCGCGCGCCGACGAACATGGTGTCATCAATGGTTCCGCTGGCGAATATTACGCGGCCCGCGCCGGCGCCGGCCTGATTGTCAGCGAGGGCATCAATGTAGGACCGATGTCCAACGCCTTTGATCGAACGCCGGGCCTGTGGACCGACGCGCAGACCGAGGGCTGGAAAGCGGTCGTCGAGCGGGTCCACAAGCAAGGAGGCCGGATTATCGCGCAGCTTTGGCACGCCGGCCGCGCGAGCGCGCGCGGTCTGCTATCAAACAGGCAACCACTGTCACCGTCAGGCGTGAATGACGATCTGGAACGGCTGCAGGTGTGGGCGCTGCTTGCCAACGGCGCCTATGTGCGCGTCGCGGCCACGTCGTCGCGTGCGATGACCACCGCAGAGATTGAGACCGTCGTGGACGAATTTCGACGGGCGGCCGCCAACGCCGTTCGCGCCGGGTTTGACGGAGTGGAGATTCACGGCGCCAACGGCTATCTGGTTCACCAGTTTCTCTCGCCGACCATCAATCTGCGAACCGATCAGTACGGCGGAAGCATCGAAGCACGCTCCAGATTGCTTCTCGAAATTGTTGCGGCGATTTCCGACGTCGTGCCGCGATCGCGGATAGGGTTGCGGCTGTCGCCCTTTGCCGATTACAACAGCACGCGGGACCCGAAGCCGGAAGACACCTATGGTCAGCTCGCGCCGTGGCTACAGACCGCGGGGCTCGCCTATCTGCACCTTGCAGACACCAACGCGTGGACCGGAGCGCCGGACTACGAGCGAATGCTGGCGATATTCCGCGAGCACTATCGCGGGCCTCTCATCGTCAATGCCGGCATCACCCCCGAGCGTGCCACCGATATCGTCAATTCCGGCGAGGCTGACGCAGTCGCGTTCGGCCGCCTCTTTCTCGCCAACCCGGACCTCCCGGCGCGGATACGAGCTGGCGGTCCCTACAATTCGCCGCAACCGGTTGGGATCTATGGCGGATCGGATGCGGGGTATCTCGACTATCCGAGCCTTGAGTCCGTGGAGAAGGAGTAAGGGGCCTTGGCCCGGCCGAAGATACTCATCACCGGCGCTACCGATGGCATCGGCCAGCTTGCCGCTTTGGAATTAGCCCGCCATGGGGCGCATCTCATCCTGACGGCACGCAGCGAGACCAAGGCCGACAGGACGCGTGCCATGGTCGAGGCCGCTGCTCCGGGCACGCCTGTCGACGTGCACCTCGTTGATTTCTCCGACCTGGCGGCCGTTGCCGCGACCGGCAAGGCCATTTCGGAACGGCATCCCCACATCGATGTTCTGGTCAACAATGCCGGTCTGCATGCCTTCCAACAACGCATCACAAAGGACGGCTATGCGGAAATGGTCGCGGTCAACTATCTGGCCCCATGGCTGCTGACCGACGCCCTGCGGGAGACTCTGGTGCATTCTGCCCCCGCGCGCATCGTCACAGTCGGCTCGGAGGCCTCCCGCCAGAGCGGATATCTTGAGATTGACACGGACTTGTTCGACACCGCGCCCTTTACCGCGCGCGGATCGTCAAGGATCTATGGCCGCACCAAGCTGCTCGACATCATGTTCTCCCTTGAACTGGCCCGACAGCTCGAAGCGACCGGGGTTGCGGTGAACTGTCTATGTCCGGGCTTCAACGTCACTGGACTCGGCCGTGAACTGAGCTTTGCCCGCCCGCTTGCCACGGCCCTGAACTGGCTGGGCGTCGGCAACCCTGCGCGTGGGGCGCAGATCATCGTGCGCCTCGCCACCGACCCGGCCTTCGGCGCGCGGACCGGTGCCTATGTCTCCGTGAAGAACGCCCGTCCGCTCACCCCCATTGCCCCGGCCAACAGCGAGCAAGCACGACGGCGGTTGTGGGACACCACGGCCGCAGCGCTTGCCTGCTTCAGATGAGTTCGTGACTCAATCGAGGGAGTCGAAAACAGTTGGCGATCGCATCGATGGGAAGGGGCCGCATCCCGATTTCAAACCCCTCGAAAGGTATGGGACCTGAGCTTCCTCCGGACGACGTCCTGAACGATGACGCGGCACGGACCTTCATCAACCAGCGCGGCATGAGCAAAAAGGCCGCAACCAGCCGCGATTAGGGTTGGAACGTACCTGCAATATCCTTAGGTCTCACGCTGCGCGTGTCGACGCGATAGGTCTCATTGCTGGGTGTGGCGCGCAGATAATCCCAAGGGCCCCGGTATTGTGGATGGCTCTTGACGACGACTCTGGCCATCTTGCAGCGATTGCCCAACCTTGCGCCAATTCTGGGCGGCATCGCGCCAATGTCTCGATGCTGGTCTTGTGGCAATTCGCGCGCGGCGTCCTTCCGCGGCTTCGTCCGAAAATCGCGGGCGAACCACGCGAAACTCAACCGATCGTGACGGTGGACTCTCAACTCGCCGTGAGCGAGGCCGACTCCACATCTTGCTCATAGTCGCGACCGCCTAACTAAGAATGTCTGGGGTTAAACGTGTATCGAAGCGAGTGGAGATCGAATAATGGCCAGTTCCGCCGAATCGACCTTGAATCAACCCGCCGACGTTCCGCCTCTCCCACGTCCGATCGCCGAGCACCCGCCCTCATGGCCGCAACTGCATTTTGAATCTCGTCCGTTCGTCAATATTTCGCCGCCTGAGATCGCCAAGCGCCGCGCCACGACCTGGTCGGGCTTTCGCGGAGAGACCGTCCAGATTATGCGGCACACGCAATTTGAATACGGATTCCAGGCTCCATGGCACCTGCTCATTGCGGCAGAAGTTGCCGAGCGCTACGATGGGGAGTCCTTTGTTGAAGGCCTTCCTCGCTCGACCTTGCGCGATTTTACTCACAAGCTGACTTTCGTTCCCGCCGGGCATGCCTTTCGCGGATGGCAGAGACCGCGCGCATTGACGCACACAACCTACTTGTACATCGATCCGCGTGGGCCTCTCGCCGATCCCGCGCTGCGATTTGAGGAGATCGAATTCAAGCCGCGCCTGTTCTTTTATGATAGCGATCTTTGGCAAACCGCTCTCAAGCTCAAATCGGTGATCGAGAAGGCGGACACGTCGCATCGACAATACGCCGAAGCGCTCGGCATCGTGTTGACACATGAGCTTGTTCGCATCAACGGTGACACCGAACTCCACAAGTCGGTCAGTCGTGGCGGCCTTGCGTCCTGGCAGCAGAAGCGGGTGGCCGCCTACGTCGAAGAGCATGTCGCCGACGATATTCCGCTCGCGACACTGGCCGAGTTGGCGCGGCTCAGTCCGTATCATTTCTCCCGCTCGTTCAAACGTTCTTTCGGCGTGCCACCGCACCGATATCACGCGACCCGCCGAATCGAACGGGCCAAGCAGTTATTGGCGAATCGTGAACGGTCGGTGACGGCGATAGCACTTGAGGTCGGCTTCAGCGATACCAGCACATTTACCTGCGCGTTTCACAGGCTGACCGGCGAAACACCGAGCTATTACCGTCGCCATCTCGATTGAAGCGGGCGAGTTGCCGACGCCGCTTGGCATACCGACCGAACCGCCCTTTGTGGCGCGGCACGCAGCGCGAACGGTGTGTCGAAGGACGTAGCGCCCTGCTGCCGATCGGCAGCAGGGCGCTGTGCTCTGATCTTCGAAGCAAGCGTCTCGAAACGAGACTCATTCGGCGGCCGTCCGGGCGGCACCTGACGGCATTCGCTCCTGGACGAGCCGGGCGAGGCCCGTGTGCAGAATGGCAGCAACGATGGCACCGACGATCGGGGCTGTCAGGTACAGCCAGGCATCATTGAAATTGCCGGTCGCGACCATCGGGCCAAGCGCCCGCGCCGGGTTGAAGGCGGCGCCCGTGAGTGCGCCACCCATGATGATGTTGAGGGTCAGGGTCATACCGATCGCCAACGGCGCCAGGATGCCGGCGCGGCCCGCCACCGCGGTGCTGAGCACGACAGTGACCAGGAAGAAGGCGAGGATAGCCTCGATCGCGAAACCGGCCCACGCTGTGACCGTGAGGGTCGTGGCGCCCAAAACGACATTATGCGCGAGCACGGGCATACCAAGGCCGGTTTCCGCACCGCCCAGCACGGCCCGCAACAAGAGTGCGCCGATGATACCGCCAAAGAGCTGACTGACGATATAACCAGCAGCCTCGCCGACACGCATGGCGCCGGCGGCAAGAACACCCACGGTAACGGACGGGTTAAAATGGCCGCCCGACACGGAGCCGTAGGCGAAGGCGAAGACCATGACGGTCAAACCGTGAGCGAAGGCAATCGCGGCGAGACCAGGCAGGCCGACACCATCGCCGACTACGGCCCCCGCGCCGGCGCCGATGAATATTAACGCGAAGGTGCCGATGAACTCCGCCAGGAGTTTTGGTGCAATCCGGTTGGACATTGTTGACTCCAGAGTGAGGTTGACCGCCGCGCGCGTGCAGGTTTGCGCCGGCAACGATCCGTTGGATTTAGGGATGGCCGACGGCACGGGAGCGCCGCCGGCAGGCAAAGCGAGCGACCTACTCCGCAGCGATGGTCTGCGGTTTGAAATCGATACCCATCGCCTTCGCGACGCCAGCGCCATATTCGGGATCGGCCTTGTAGCAGTGGGCGATCTGCCGCTTGACGATTTCGACCGGAACGCCTTGCATCGCCGTCTTGTAATTTTGAAAGAGCTGCTCCTTCTGGGCGACGGTCATGAGCCGGAACAGGTCGCCGGGCTGACGATAGTCGTCGTTGCCGTCGCGGTGATTGTAGCGGTCGGCATCGCCGGAAATTTTCAGCGGCGGCTCGCGGAAACGCTCGTCCTGCGCCGGGCCGTTGAACGAGTTTGGCTCGTAATAGGCATCAGGATTCGGATTGCCTGCGAGCCGCATGGTGCCGTCGACGTTGTAGGTGTGGACGGGACAGCGCGGCCTGTTGACGGGAAGCTGATCCGCGTTGACGCCGACGCGATAGCGGTGTGCGTCGGCATAGGAAAAAATGCGCGCCTGCAGCATCTTGTCCGGCGAGTGGCCGATGCCGGGCACGATATTGGCGGGCGAAAGCGCGGCCTGTTCGACTTCGGCGAAATAATTCTGCGGATTGCGGTTCAGCTCGAGAATGCCGACTTCGATCAGCGGGTAATCCTTGTGCGGCCAGACTTTGGTAAGGTCGAACGGGTTGTACCAGTGCTTTTCGACATCGTTCTCCGGCATGATCTGGACGGAGAACTTCCACTTCGGGAAATCGCCCCTTTCGATCGATTCGAACAGGTCACGCTGATGGGTCTCGCGATCATAAGCGACCTTCTCGGCGGCTTCGCCGTTCGTCCAGTTCCTGATGCCCTGCATGGTCTTGAAGTGGAATTTAACCCAATGGCGTTCGTTCCTGGCATTGATGAATGAGTAGGTATGCGAGCCGAAGCCGTCGATGTTGCGATAACTCTGCGGCAGGCCGCGATCCGACATGAGGATGGTCACTTGGTGCAGGCTCTCCGGCGACAGGGACCAGAAATCCCACATCGCGGTCGGCGAGCGCATGTTGGTCCTCGGGTGCCGCTTCTGCGTGTGGATGAAGTCTGGGAACTTCAGTGCGTCGCGCACGAAGAATATCGGTGTATTGTTGCCGACCATGTCCCAATTGCCTTCCTCCGTATAGAAGCGCAGCGCAAAGCCGCGCACATCACGCTCTGCGTCGGCGGCACCGCGCTCGCCCGCTACCGTCGAGAAGCGCAGGAACGCTTCGGTTTTTGTACCCTTCTGCAACACCTTGGCCTTGGTGTATTTCGAAATGTCGTGAGTGACGGTCAGCGTGCCATAGGCAGCCGAGCCCTTGGCGTGCTGGCCGCGTTCGGGAATACGCTCACGGTTCTGGTGGGCGAGCTTCTCGAATAGAACGAAGTCCTGCATCAGCAACGGGCCGCGTGGCCCCGCCGTGATGCTGTTCTGGTTGTCGGAAACCGGCATGCCGCTGTCGGTGGTGAGTGTAGGGCGCTTGGCCATGGATTGCTCCTGTATTGCGAGACATTTAGATCCCCGGCAGCGCTGCCGCTCTTCGCGGCAACGGCTCTTGCGTTCGCAACGTCGGTTGTTGACCGTGCGTTTGCGAGCAGCCGGGTGCGACGGAGATGTATGGGCCTGCTTGGCGGACACTTAGGGTCTATTGCTGCAATTGTAGCGATCTTGCGCCAACCTTCGGAAGCGGGAGGCGGTTATCTCTGATGGAGAATGACGGAGAGCCAACGGCCGTTGGTAGGCCAAACTGGCGCTGTCCGATGCTCTCGCATTCAACTGAATAACGTAACCGTGACGCTGGCTGGTTCCCGAAGTCTGAGCGCAGGCGATCCGTTCAGGTAGACGTCAGGTAGTCCTGCCAACTCTGCGGCATCCGAACATGTCGTTAGAGTATCCCTATGTTCACACGTGCAAGAGAGTGCAGCTTCACAGCATCGAGGGTTACCTCCTGGAGGCCATCCAGCCATGCGTCAAGTCATCCACGTTGTCAGCCGCGGCAATGGCCCCGATCGAAGCAAGTTGCTTCGAAAATGAGAACGGCAACGTCCTTGCTTGCTGCCGCTATCGCGTTGGGATGGTCATTCGGAACAACAGCCGCTCCAGTCGCTCCTCGCGATCCTCCCTGGAGCGCCGAGCGGATTGATCGTCTCCCCCTCGAGGTTCGCAGGGTTGTTGTCGCCAGGTGTGGAGCAGATGCGGAGGCCGGCCACTACTTCGCGACGTACGAGCACGATTCGAATGTTATCCATCTCGACTATTCCTTGCTCTATTGTCCCGCCGCACGGAACAGTGAAGAGACCCACTCTCTCCGCCAGACATTCGTCAAACGCCAAGGGGGATATGCGTTGTCGGGGGTGAAGTTCGATCGCGCCGATGACGCCGGCGATCTCTCACGGATTTCGCGCTGGAGCGCGAGACGTTCCGGTGCTCGAGACGGCAGATCGGCCTTTGCCGAGCGCTGACACAATTGGTGGAGAATACGCGATGTCAGCGGTAGCATAGCACGTGAGTCAGTGATCGCTGACGCGAACGCATGGGTAATTTGCGTGACCAACAGGTGCGCCGAAGTCACCAGCCAAACGCTGCTTCGACGAGATAGCGTGGCCCTCACTAACGAGAGTGCGAGCCCGCCGATTTCTACGCTGGGCTACGCCACTGCCCTCTCGTGAGCAAACAGCGGTTTTCCTTCGCCGGGCGTTGGTTCAAAGAACGCTGCGACCGGGTCGCGGTCATTGCCGCGTGCGCCCAGACCGAGAGTACCATGACCTAGTTTGACGAAACTGAGCCTCATTGCACGCTTGGCCTTCGCGTCATTGATTTGAATCCGGGCGTTGGGAAGCGCTTCTTCTCCACCCGCCCCGGATTGCTGGCGGATGTGAACCGCGATCGGCAGGACGGCCCAAGCTGACTTCCGCTGCGGCCTTGCGGCCGGCTTTGCTGCTCAAGACCTTGTCTCTTCGCAACTGATGTAGATGCGAGGCGTTTCCTTTCCTCAAGGTATGTGCGCACGTACTCGGAAATGACTTTCGGCGCAATTCGGCCTTCAGGCCACTGAGAACTGCACTCTCGACCGTGTCCAAATAAAAGGTCTTGGCGTCGATCCAGAGCGGCCAGGTGGTGAAACCGTGGAGATCGCAGGTCGGCTCAACGCCCTCCTGGGCGAGAAGGCTTATCCGAACCGCGTCAAGGGAGTGTGGGGCAATATGCTAGCGGGAGGGCGGTACCGCCAATCCCCCAGTGACGAGACGTCGGGGGGAAAGATGGTAGCGGGAGAGCGTTACGTACGGCCCCCCACCCAATTCGAGCCGCTATTTTCAAAGACTTACAGAGCGGCTTGACCTTCCGCCTGCCCGGGCTCGCTCTCTTGAGCCAGCTTTAGATTTTTGATCCTCGGACCGAAGGCCTTCTTAAACCTGTCGACCATGTCCACCAGCCAGCTAATGTATTCGGGCCACTTCTCTCGGTTATAGAGGTCTGCTTCACGCAACAGCGCAATTGTTTTATCATCATTCTCGGGATTGGGATTCCACTGCAAATGATGCCCGATTTCAGCCTCGATGGCTGCTCGATCGGCCATGAGTTGAGGAAGAGCCGCGTCGGCGACCTTATTGCCTAGATACACCCGTACTCCAACGCGACCATCGGCGGTATTCGCGACGTTCGACAGGTATATGTTCGCCCGGCCAAGAGCGACATCAAACCAGTACTGCGGCCGGGGTGTTTGGGCCGACGGCACAACCCTCCGCTCAAGCAGTTTCTTTTGAAACTCAGTCCAAAACTCTAATTGCAGCTGCTTAGCGTCACTGAGCGGTGCAACTGATTTAGCAGCGTTTGCTTGTCTTGCGATCTCAGTGGGTTTGCTCAGCACGTTGAATCGTACGGCTGGCTTTGAGCCATCGATCTGCCACAGCTCTATTTCGACGGCGTACATGCTGAGATCAACACTGGTATGTTCGTTCAGCCACTCAATTGCCTTCTTGTGCTCGTCAGTGAAGCGCTCAGCTATCCACACGATGGCGGTTGCCCCAAGTGTCGCCGCGTACGTTATGATCTTGCCGAGATGATCGTGATCCGTCTTGCCGAACTGGTTCTCAATTACGACGTATCCGCCCCGACTTTGCTTAGCGAGAATATCGGCCCAATACGGACCCACGGGCACTTCGATCCGCTCCACCTGTAACTCTAGTCCGATCTCGTTACTCAGCTTCGCGATGTTCTCTTCCTGCGCAAGCCAGGGCGTAAAATCGAGTTCTTCATGAGACCAAACATTCCTAATACCCACCTTTTTGATTTCACCGAGATCGATTGACAATGGAAGTCTCCCCAATCAGTAAGTATTACGATTTCAGATGCTAGCTAGCGGATTCACCATTCTGTGCTCGCCATATGTTTTTTACTTTGGAAATAATCGCGTTGTCGTCCGCAAGCGCTGCGGTGCTGGTTAACAGTAACAACCACGGCCAAAGTGACTATTAGGCGCATTCTGCTCGCTCCCCTGAGGTCTAATCTTTTGATCTGTCCGTCATTGGCGTTCCGGGCGGATGGAGAGCAATAGTTCCGCCACTGGCCTGAATCGCCCAATGCTCTTCACTCGAAAATCCAGGAGCCGAAACTAGGACAGTTATGTCGAAGAAGGGTCGGCCGACCAATGCAGACGAACGCAGATAAAAATGGAGGTCGTTAGGGGCAATCGCCATAGTATGCTCTTTGAAAATGGGAAGCATAGGAGGGGAGCTTAGTATTCTACGATACCAGTTCATCGTGAAACCGGAGTTATCAGCAAATTCTCCCAGAGACTCATAATTGCCCGCCGAAGCCAAAATCAAATCTCCGTCGAACCCAATATCAATTACTGCATGGTGGGCGGGTGCGGCCGACCGGTTGGAGATGCGAGCAATAACCTTAAATGCATCAGACTGATCTTGATTGGGACCGAAAACCAGCCGCTGTCTATTTCCGACAGGAAACCTTAGCGTGACGAAGGGCTGTGGCGTGGTAGCTCGCCTTAAGATATCGCGAACCTCGTAGTCTTCCATCGCGCGAGCTTGTAGCTCGAAGCGCTTATAGTATCGATTGTCGGGCGCCTGATGTGGCCCTGTCTGTGTCTGGGGAACAGAAATCACGAATCCGCGCCTTCCAGCGCCCAAATCAATTTCATCAATTCGAACGCCGTTCATGCGGGGATGCACTCTGGAAATGAGTATCTGCTCTATCCATTCTCGCGTAACCTTTGGGTCCGCGACACCATCATCTACTCGGATAGGGCCGTTCGTCTTTTTGGCCTCATCAATGCAGTAGAAAATCTGGCCCCCCGCTGAATTTGCCATTGCGGAAACGGTGATACACAGCTCACTGGGCTTATTCCCGTCACGAGCTAACGCATCCGACGCCTTGAATTCTACCTGAAGGGATTCGACTAAACCGTCCGCCAAAAGCTTCTCAAGATCGGCACGGCTCCTAAAGGTAGCAAATGACTCCAGCATGAATCTCAACTCCTAAAAACCAGGTCGGTTCATCTTATTCGATTATTCAGATCACGGATGCGACTGTGCATCGTCCGAACAGCCGCCCGGCTTGCCGCCCTGATTGATGCATGCGCGGTATAACCACGGCACAACGTAACTGCCCGCCCACACTCCCCGCGCGGCGTGGTCGGCTTCGCGCTCCGCGCTATCGTATTTGCCCCTGGAGTAGCGAGGCCAATCGAACGCGAGCCCGCCCCGCACAAGCCAGTCTCCCAGGTCGACGCCGCCAACTGAACACGTTGCGACTGTACGCCCATAGACATCACGTCCAACCGACTCGCACCTAACCGCCCTCCCCGCTATGAAGGCGTCCAGCTCATTCGCCGCCTTCGCTCCGCAGCGATATGGCAAGCTGTCGTCTCCACGGCAGAGCTGCGAGCTTTCGGGTGCATCGATGCCCCACAGCCGGATGCGAGTGCCGTGAATTTCGAGCGTGTCCCCGTCAATGACGCTAGCGCGGCCAATCAACTCACCCGCGCAAGCTACCCCGCTCGCCGCGATAAAGATCGATAGGGCTAGGTATCTCAATTGCACTTGAGCCTGCCCCCACTGACAGCCCTGCAAGCTTCGACGACCGAAGCCACCCCGCTTTCATCTACGAAGCCCTGACTCTGAGCAACGCTTTCCGCGATGCTTTCTACCGCCTTCTTAAACTCGCGATCCTTCTCTAATTCTTTGGCTCTATAGAGGGGTTGCGGCGGCGGAGACGCCATTTGGCGAACGATCATTGCGGTGTTCGCCAAGGTTGTCAGCACAGCCACAGAAATAATGCCCACCATCCACTTTGAAATTTCCATGGTTGCGATCCAAACCCACCCAAATCAACCTTGACTTGTTTAGAACGTAATGAGAACACTAAGATTGGTCAACGTGGACAATCCTACCTTCAAGCCCTTCGCACGAGTGCTGTCCGATGCGGCTGTCGATCAAGCAATCGCGGCTTGCGGCGATGACGCACGCGAAGCCGTGAAGGCGCTGTTGATTGCGAATGAGTTTCTCGAAAGCAAAAAGGCTGGCCTGACATGGATAGCATGCAGCTCTTGAAGAAGGTTTCCTTCGGTGCCCGGGTTGCGGAAGAGGAAACGAATGAGCTTGGCAGCTATTTCGTTGAAACGGATCAATGGGAACGGATTTTCAACGGCGAGATCGACGTAGTCAAAGGCGACAAGGGGGCGGGCAAAAGCGCTATCTATTCCCTGCTGAGCGCAAAGTCGGACGACTTATTCGACAAGCGCATTCTCATCATAACGGCAGAAGAACCTAGAGGGACACCCGTATTCAAAGAACTCGTTGCAGACCCTCCCGCTGCCGAGGCTGAATTTATCGGCCTGTGGAAACTATATCTGGTATCGCTAATCGCAAAGAAGCTTCAAGAATTCGACATCAAAAATAAACCGGCCAAAGACCTGATCAGTCATCTGTCAGACCAAGGGCTAGTTCCGCATGTCTTCGAACTGCGGAAACTTCTAAAGACCGTGCGCCAGTACGCTCAACGGTATTTTTCACCGACCATCGAAGCAACGGTCAGAGTTGAGCCAACAGGCGGGCACGTTTTCACGGGAAAAATTACCCCCGGTGAACCGAGAACCGACCAAAGCAAGGCGGGGTACGTTTCAGTTGATAACCTAGCAGCGCTAGCGGAGCAGGCCCTAAAAGAAGCCGACTTTCAAATCTGGATACTGCTTGATCGCCTAGACGTAGCTTTCGCCGAAACGCATGACCTTGAAAAGAATGCGTTGAGGGCGCTGTTTCGCGTCTACCGGGATTTCAGTGCGCACGATCATGTCAAGCTAAAGATATTTCTCCGCACCGACATTTGGACCCGGATCGTTGAGTCTGGGTTTAGAGAGGCGAGTCACATAACGCGTGACATCACGTTGACTTGGTCAAAAAACGCTTTGCTCAACTTGATGATCAAACGTGTTCTGAAGAACGCCGCGTTGGTGGAGGCGAAGCAGATTGATCGCGAAGCAGTGCTAAAGAGCTTTCCCGGTCAAACGGAGCTCTTCTATAAACTGTTTCCCGATCAAGTTGATCAGGGAGCGAAGAAACCGTCTACGCTTGACTGGATTATTAGCCGTTGCGCCGACGCTACTGATAGGACAGCGCCTCGCGAAGTAATTCATCTGCTGAATTCCATTCGGGAGCAAGAGATCGCTCGGCTCGAAAGAGGGGAAGCCGCGGCGCCGGAACCACAGCTATTTGATAGGTCCGTCTTTAAATTAGCTTTACCCGCTGTATCCGAAGGTAAGCTCATATCGAACCTTTTCGCCGAATACCCAGAACTCAAGCCCACCATGCAGAAGCTTAAGGGTGAGAAAACGGAGCAGACCCTGGAAACACTAGCTAACCCGTCCTATTCGTGAGAGTGCGGCTTTTGGGCCCGATTGATGCGGCCGTACATCTGCTCTGACGAGGCGCACAGGATTGCCTTCGGCTTTTCACCGCCTGACGACCGGTACTTTGCAACGCG
>NZ_JBWJZD010000032.1:0-97868 GCF_056429065.1 Bradyrhizobium sp. USDA3010 | reverse complement strand
GTCGCGGAAACCATCTTGGCCCAGCGATCAACACGATCGCATCAAACAGGCCGGACATATGGATGACAGCGATCCGACCAAGCCCAGAACGCTCTTGTGCCACGGGGGCCGTCCACATATGGGTCCCTGCTTCCGCAGGGACGACATCGAATATGTGAAGGGGCCGCATCAAAATGCGCAGTCCCTCACCTCACAGCAGCGTGCCGTGCAGGATGACCGCCGCAACGCCGAAATAGATCACGAGGCCGGTGACGTCGACCAGCGTCGCGACGAACGGCGCGGACGCGCTCGCCGGATCGAAGCCGATGCGCTTGAGGATGAACGGCAGCATCGATCCGGACAGCGAGCCGAAGGTGACGATGCCGACCAGCGCGGCGCCGACGGTGATGGCCACCAGCACCCAATGCGGGCCGTAGTCGAACAGGCCCAGCGTCTGCCAGAGCGTGATCCTGACGATGCCGATCAAGCCCAGGATGGCGCCGAGCACGATACCAGTCGGCAGTTCGCGCATGGCGACACGCCACCAGTCGCGCAACCGCACCTCGTGCAGCGCCAGCGAGCGGATCAGCAGCGAGGTGGCTTGGGAGCCGGAATTGCCGCCGGAGCTCATGATCAGCGGAATGAACAGGGTCAGGACGATCGCCTTCTCGAGTTCGCTCTGGTACGACTGCATCGCGGTTGCGGTCAGCATTTCCGAGAGGAACAGCGCGCACAGCCAGCCGCCGCGCTTCTTGATCATTTCGAGGAAGCCGATCCGCAGATACGGCTCGTCGATCGCTTCCATGCCGCCGAACTTCTGGGCGTCCTCGGTCGATTCCTCGACGATGGCGTCGATGACGTCGTCGACCGTGACGATGCCGAGGATATGGCCGGGGCCGTCGACGACGGCGACCGCGAGCAGATCGTAGCGCGAGATCAGCCGCGCCGCCTCCATGCGGTCGGCCTCCGGCGAGATCATCAGCGGCTTCCGCGCCGGTGCCGCGGTGAGCACATTGGCATGCGGATCGGCCGAGATCAGGCGGCGCAGCGGCACCGCCTGGATCAGGGTCTTCTTGACCGGGTCGATCACGAAGATCGAATAGACGGTCTCGCGGGTGCGCTCGACCATCCGGATGTGATGCAGGACCTCGGCGATGGTCCAGTTCGAGGGCACGCTGACGAATTCGGTCGTCATGATGCTGCCGGCGCTGCGTTCGGGATAGGCCAGGAGCCCGGAGATGACGCTGCGGGTATCCGGATTGAGGCCGTTCAGCAGCGTGGTGCGCAGCGGCTCGACCAGTTCCTTGAAGATGTCGGCGGCGCGGTCGTCGGAAACGCCTGATAGCAGCGACACCGCCGTGTCCTTCGGCAGCTCGGCCAGGATCTCGCAGGTGTTGTCGAGCCCGGGCAGGTCGAGCACCTCGATCGCCTTCTCGGCCGGCAGCGATTGCAGCAGCTTCGCCGCATCCGCCGGCTCCCGGGCATTGAGGGCATCGACGATCTCTGGCGCCCGCACATGGGCAAGGTCCCCGTTCTGGCCGGCGAGCGTGTCGTGGGTAATGGTTTCGCTGGTGTCCTGCATCGATCGGCCTCGGCTTTGCGTCCAGCAGCGCAATGAACCAAGGCGGCGCAGATTTCAAACAGAAAGTGCGGCGGCACGTCGCAGGCGCTGTCGAGTGAAGCCGCGTCACGGCGCCGTCACATTTCGGGAGATTGCGAGGTGCCGTGCCGGAGGGCCGCTCAGGCCCGGCTGAACAGTTTCGCGGCGTCGTCCACCGCCTGGCGCGCGGCGGCAAGATCCGGCGTCTCGTTGTCGTCGTTGTAGCCGAAATAGTCGTTTTCGCCGACCGGCTGGACGACGATGCCGTCGCGCCGGCCGAGCACGCTGAGGTTGCGGTAGAAGACGCCGTAACTGACATCCGGCTGGGGAATGAGCCAGGCGATCTGGCCGCGCACCGGAACGATGCTCTCGTCACGAAACAGCGCACGGGCGCCGTAGCCGGTGCAGTTTACAATGACGGTCTCGCGGACCTTCGAAAGATCGGACGGCGTGTGCAGTTCGATCGGGATGAAGAGTCCCCCGGCGCGCTGAAACTCCGCTTCGAGCTGACGGTAGAGATCCGTAACGTTGTAGGTGAGCGAGGCGCTCTTCCACGCGTACGGCGCGGGAAACGGATTTGCTCCGGCGGCCAGCAAGTCCCATCGCGGCGTGAGCGACCTGATCCGGCCGCGCAATTCGAGGAATTTCTTCGAGCCGTCGCCCGAGGCATGCTGGCGCCTGTGCGGACGGCCGTCGGCATCAGGCGCATCGTCGGACAGCAAATAGCGATCGGTCCATTCGATCGGATTGCCGGCAAGGCCGAGATAGCTTTGATGGGTGGCAAAGGTCGTGCGCGCCATCCGCTCCCAGCGGTCGGCAAAGTCCGGCGTGACGTCTGCTTCCATCGCGATACGCGAATCCGGCGACCAGTCCCCGGTCGCACGCGCCGAGCGCACCTGCGGAAAGCGCTCCTTGGCGTAGATCGTGACGGTCGCGCCCATCCTCTGGGCGGTGATCGCCGTCGTCAAACCGATCGCGCCGGCGCCGAGGACGGCAATGTTGCGCGCGCTCAATTGCAGGGCGAGCGGCACGGCGTCCTGCGCGGCGCCCCAGGACAGCGACCAGCCGCTGCCGCCGTGTCCGTAATTGTGGACGACATATTTGCTGTCGATCCATTCCGCTTCGATGCGCGGACCGGCAGCGCGGAACGGACGCAGGCATACCGTGACACGAAACATGCGGTCCGGACGCGCAAGGACCGGCCGGAGCCCGGGCGCGTCGACGAAAGCAGCGTTGTCGGCAAGCCCACGCGTTGAAATCCCTGCGACCGCAGCGCTTGCCAGGCCGCCGCCGAGAAATGTTCGACGGTTGAACATCGATCCCCCTTGCCGCCCGCGGATTTTCGGGACGCTACGTCCCGTGCGGCAGAGCATCGAATCGTGACATGACGATGTCGCGCTTGGTCTCGTCGACCCGCACCGTCATGTCGAAGCGGTCGCCATTGAGCTCCTTGTTCAGGACCTCGGCATTGCGATGCAGCCAGCTGATGCCGGCGCCGTCGGAAGCGTCGATCGAAAGATTGAGCGTGATGCGCTTGGCCGCGAGGCGATCTTCGATCGCGGCCAGGAGGTCCTGGATCCCCTCGCCTGTGACGGCCGAGACCAGGAAGCAGGGCCGCTCCGGCGGCCGACGCGCGGCGATGTTGCGCAGATTGTCCCGTTCCTCCGGATCGAAGCGATCGATCTTGTTCCAGACCTCGATGATGCGCTGGCCGCCATCGGCGTTGGGATCGATGCCGAGTTGGTGCAGCACCGCCTCGACGTCGCGCTCCTGCGCCTCCGCATCCTCATGGGAGATGTCGCGGACATGCAGGATGATGTCGGCCTCCAGCACCTCCTCCAGCGTGGCACGGAACGCGGCCACCAGCTGGGTCGGCAGATTGGAGATGAAGCCGACCGTGTCCGACAGCATCGCCTTGCCGCCATGCAGCAGGTTGAGCGCACGCAGGGTCGGGTCGAGCGTCGCAAACAGCATGTCCGCGGCCTGCACGTCGGCGCGCGTCAGGCGGTTGAACAGGGTTGATTTGCCGGCATTGGTGTAGCCGACCAGCGCCACCACGCGGTACGGCACGCGCTGGCGTCCGGCGCGATGCAACCGCCGCGTCGCCTGCACCTTCTTCAGCTCGTTCTCAAGCCGCGTGATGCGATCGCCAATCAGGCGGCGGTCGGCCTCGATCTGGGTCTCGCCCGGACCGCCCATGAAGCCGAAGCCGCCGCGCTGGCGTTCGAGATGGGTCCACGACCGCACCAAGCGGCTGCGCTGGTAATTGAGATGGGCAAGCTCGACCTGCAGCGCGCCTTCCTTGGTCTTGGCGCGGCGGCCGAAGATTTCCAGGATCAGGCCGGTGCGGTCGAGCACCTTGGTGCTCCAGGCCTTCTCGAGATTGCGCTGCTGGATCGGCGACAACGCGCAATCCATCACCACGAGTTCGACCTTATCGCCGGCGACGAGGCCGTTGATCTCCTCGACCTTGCCCTTGCCGAGATAGGTCGCGGGCCGGATCTGGCTGATCGGCGTGACGATGGATTCCACCACGGTGAGGTCGATCGCACCGGCAAGGCCGGCGGCTTCCTCGATCCGCGCTTCGTAGTCGCGGACAGAAGAATCCGCTTGCGCATCGCCGTCGCCACGGCGCATGCGCAGGTACGGGCCGATGACGATCACCCGCCCGGTGCTCAAGTCCCCCGCCGACCCGGGCCTAGACTTGGTCCGGTCGACGCCCCCTTCAGGATTGAAGGGTTCCAATCAATTCACTCTCAAGCCGGTGCGTCCTCACCACCTTCGAACAGCTGAATCGGAGCGCCGGGCATGATGGTCGAGATCGCGTGCTTGTAGACAAGCTGCGAGTGACCGTCGCGCCGCAGCAGCAAGCAGAAATTGTCGAACCATGTGACAATGCCCTGCAGCTTTACCCCGTTGACCAGAAATATCGTCAGTGGCGTTTTTGTTTTACGAACGTGATTAAGGAAGGTGTCTTGTAGATTTTGTGCGCGGTCTGCCGCCATTGTTTTTGTCCCGCAAGCTTGTGCTTCTTTTTATTGAACCGGTTGCGGCTCTCTGACGGAGCCTCCTCCGGCTGCCCGCCTGCCCTGAGATCCCCCTCTGGCACGCGTAGCGGTACGATTAGAGGCCACGCGCGGTTTTTAGGCAAGCCGGTTCGCGCAGCAGTCGGTAGGAACACGGTGGCAATTCTAAGAAAGTGCAGGGAAAGAGACGAATATTCTCGTGGAGAGTGGATAAATCCCCCGGTTGTGCCGGCTCTGCCCCTCACCTCGCGCGCCCACCCCGGACCCGAGCCTGGCTCCTGCTTCCCCGGCGGTAGCCGCCGAGGCTTCGCGCCAAGCCGCCGGCGCCCGCCCAGGCGTATCGGGATCAGCCGACCCCAAGCGTCAGCCGACCCCGAGCGCCTTCAGCTTGCGATGCAGCGCCGAGCGCTCCATGCCGACGAACTCCGCGGTGCGCGAGATATTGCCGGAGAAGCGGCTGATCTGGGCGATCAGATAGTCGCGCTCGAACACCTCGCGCGCCTCGCGCAGCGGCAGGCCCATGATGTGCTCGCCATTGTTGGAGGTCGGCATCGCCGGCACCATGGAGCCGACGTCCTGCGGCAGCATGTCGGCGGTGATGATCGCCTCCGGTCCGCCGCCGGCCAGGATCATCACGCGCTCGACATTGTTGCGGAGCTGGCGGACGTTGCCCGGCCAGACATGCGACTGCAGCACGGCCATCGCATCCTGTCCGATCTGCCGCTTCGGCAGGCCGGTGGCGGCGGAAATCTGGTCCATGAAATAGTCGATCAGCTCGGGGATGTCCTCGCGGCGCTCCGACAGTGGCGGCACCCGGATCGGCACCACCGAGAGACGATGATAGAGATCCTCGCGGAAACGCCCTGCCGCGATTTCCTCCTCGAGGTTGCGCGCGGTCGAGGAGATGATGCGGACGTCGACATGAACCTTGCCGGTGCCACCCTGGCGCTGGAAGGTCTGATCGACCAGCACGCGCAGGATCTTGTTCTGGGTCTCGCGCGGCATGTCCGCGATCTCGTCGATGAACAGCGTGCCGCCATGCGCTTCCTCGAGCGCACCGGCCTTGCGCTGCTGCTCGCCGTTCGATCCCTCGATGCCGAACAGCTCGATCTCCATGCGCTCCGGCGTGATCGCGGCCGCATTGATCACCACGAACGGCCCCTCTGCGCGCCCGGAGGCATGATGCAGCGTGCGCGCGGCGAGCTCCTTGCCGGCGCCGGAGGGACCGACGATCAGGATGCGGCTGTTGGCCTTGGCGGCGCGGTCGATGGTCTGGCGCAGCTGGTTCATGCAGGCCGAGCGGCCGGTCAGGACGCTCGCAGCCGGCGCCAGTTGCTTGAGCTCCTTCACCTCGCGCTTGAGCCGCGAGGTCTCCAGCGCGCGGGTCGCGACCAGGATCAGCCGGTCAGACTTGAACGGCTTCTCGATGAAGTCATAGGCGCCGCGCTTGATCGCCGCGACGGCGGTCTCGATGTTGCCGTGGCCGGAGATCATCACGACCGGCAGATCGGCATTGTCCTTCTTGATCTGCTCGAGCAGCTGCAGGCCGTCGAGCTTGGAGCCCTGCAGCCAGATGTCGAGGAAGACCAGGTTCGGCCGGCGGTTGGCGATCTCGGCAAGCGCCGAATCGCTGTCGCGCGCGGTGCGCGTGGAAAACCCCTCATCGTCCAGGATACCCGCAACTAGGTCGCGAATGTCAGCTTCGTCGTCGACAATCAGAATGTCACTTGCCATGGGTTACACCTGCGTTGTCAGTCGCGCGTCGCGGCTTTGATTCTTGGCTGTTGGCTTCTTGGCTCTTGCGCATTTGGCTCTTGGTTACTTGGTTCTTGCTGATCGGGTTCTTGGATTGGTTGTTGGATTTTTGGTTCATTGTTGGTCGCCTGTGCCGGGCCGTTGGTCGGCTCCTGCGGCGGATTTTTTTCACTGTCGGGGTCGGATGATTTCACGTCCGGCTTTTGTTCCTTGTTCTCCGGTTTGGCCGCCTGGCCCGTGACGGAAAAGCGCAGCCGCATCCAGGCACCGCGCTGGCCGTCGCGGAAATCGGACGCGTCCTTGAGCTCGATGCGGCCGCCATGGTCTTCCAGAACGCGGCCGACGATCGCAAGGCCAAGACCGGTGCCCTTGGCCCGTGTCGTGACATAGGGCTCGAGCAGCCGCGCACGGGCGACCTTGGGCAGGCCGATGCCGTTGTCGACGACATCGATCAGGATGTCGTCGCCCTCGCGCTGCGCCACGACGTCGATGCGGCCCTTGCCGAGCTCCTCGCGCGGCACCTGCTCGATCGCCTCGGTCGCGTTCTTGATGATGTTGGTCAGCGCCTGCGAGATCAGCCTGCGGTCGAACTGTGCCGGCAGCGGCGACTGCTTGATGTCGGCCTCGATGTCGAGATCGGGATGCGCGACCTTCATCAGGAACACCGCCTGGCGCACCACGTCGGCGACGTCCTCGCCTTCCATCACGGGCTTCGGCATCCGCGCAAAGCGCGAGAACTCGTCGACCATGCGCCTGATGTCGTCGACCTGGCGCACGATGGTGTCGGTGCACTGCTCGAAGATCGACTTGTCCTTTTCTTCGGTGATGGTCTTGCCGAACTTGCGGCGAATACGCTCGGCCGAGAGCTGGATCGGGGTCAGCGGATTCTTGATCTCGTGGGCGATGCGGCGAGCGACGTCGCCCCAGGCCGAGGTGCGCTGCGCGGAGACCAGTTCGGTGATGTCGTCGAGCGTGATGATGTAGCTGTCGCGGGACTGGCTGGTCTGCTCGGCCGAGACGCGAACCGACAGATTGCGCTCATTGCCGTCGCGCAGGATCGTGACCTGCCCCTGCACCAGGCGCTGCGTGCCCTCGCGTGCGGTCTTCATCATCTCATCGAGTTCGGGCAGCACGTCGGAGAGCGGATGGCCGAGCGTCTCCGACTCGGCATGCCCGATCAGCTTCTCGGCCGAGCGGTTGAGGACGCCGATGGTGCCGGAGGCGTCGACCCCGATGATCCCTGCGCTGGCCGACGATAGCACCGCCTCGATGAAGCGGCGGCGGCTGTCGATGGTCTCGCTGGCGTCGACCAGCTCATTGCGCTGGGTGCGCAGCTCCTGGGTCATCTTGTTGAAGATTTCGCCGAGCATCGCGAGGTCGCTTGCCGATTTGTGGACCGGTACCTGGACATTGAGGTTGCCGGTCGAGACCTCGCTCGCGGCGCCCATCAGCTGGCGGATCGGCGACACCAGCCCGTTGGCGAAATTCAGGCCGATCAGCACCGAAGCCATCAGGATGGTCAGCGCGATCACCGCGAACATCAGCGCGAACGCCACCTGGATGCCCAGCCTGCGGGTCTCGAGCTGGGCGTATTCGGCGGCGCTAGTCTGGGTCTGCTTGAGCTGCGCAACCACGGCCGGATCGAGCAGACGCGCCACATAGAGGAACATGTCGTCATAGGCCCGCAGGCGGACCACGGAGGCGACGTAATTTTCCGGGAACACCGAGATCTTCGGCTCGGTCTCGTTGATGTCCTTGAGGATATCGGGTGGCGGCGCTTCATAGTTGAAGCGGACGCCGGTTTCCGCGCTGGCGACGATCTTGCCGTCCTTGTCCATCAACACCGCGACCGGGAGGTTGCGCGCCTCGGCGCCGGCGGTCAGGAGTTGCAGGAACGTCATGCGATCCTGATCGTAAAGCGGACGTGCATGGGCGAGATCGTTGGCCATCGCCAGCGTATCGCCGTTGATGAGCTGCGCGTGCTCCTGCATGTAGGCGCTGGCGATCGTCAGCGAGTTCTGGATCACCTGCTTGGTGGGCCCCGAGAACAGCCGGTCGAGGCCGCGCTCGATGGTGACGTTGGCGACGATCGACACCAGCACGGCGGGGAGCACCGCGATCACCGAGAACAGGCCGACGATCTGCACATGCAGCCGTGCCGCCGCCCGGCCCCGCCGCCTCGCCTGCACCATCTGCCAGACTTCCCGGACGATGATGCCGACCAGCAGCAGGATCGTGGCGGCGTTGATCATCAGGAAGGAGCGGACGACGTCGGAGGTCGGCTCGATCGGGGTCAGGCCGGTCAGCACCACGAAGGTCAGGAAGGCGGACAGCAGCGCGATCGCCACGGCGAACGGCGCCAGCCAGCGCCGCAGCGGGAAGCCCCGCGCCTCTGCAGTGGGCTCGGCCGGGGGCGCGTGTAAAGTTGAAGCGGTGGTCTCTGCGCTGGTCATACCGGCAATTGAGCTGAGTGCGATCGCCCGCGGGAATTGCGAACTGATGCAATCATATCACAATGTTGCCGAATTGCGACATTTCCGCGGCGCAAACCTCGGTGCGGCGCCGTGTCCTCAAAACCATTTGTGACTACTCAAAGACGGCGGCGAGGCTCGCGCCCCGTCAGCCCTAGCCACCGCTCCGGTAGACCTGGATATCGAGGTCGCGGATCTTCTTGCGCAGCGTATTGCGGTTCAATCCGAGCAGGTCGGCGGCCCGGATCTGGTTGCCGCGGGTCGCGGCCAGCGCGGCGGTCAGAAGCGGTATCTCGATCTCCTTGAGGATGCGATGGTAGAGGCCCGGCGGCGGCACGCCGTTCGGGAAGCCGGAGAAGTGGGAGGACAGATAGGCCTCCACGGCACCGCCGAGATTGTCGACGCCGACGGTCGCGGTGCTGCCGGAGGTGACGGCCGGCGGCGCCAGCTCGCCGTCGATGACGGAGGCAGTGATGACGTCCTGCGGATAGAGCGCGGCGAGCCGCCGGGCGAGATTTTCCAGCTCGCGGACGTTACCCGGCCAGCGGTGCTGCTTCAGCCGCTCCAGCGCCTGGGTGTCGAGCTTCTTCGGCGGCAGACCGTCCTTCTCGGCGAGCGAGAAGAAGTGCCGGATCAGGTCGGGCAGATCCTCGATCCGCTCGCGCAGCGGCGGCAGCCGCAGCGGCACCACGTTGAGGCGGAAGAACAGATCTTCGCGGAACAGGCCCTGCTGGATCAGGATGCGCAGATCCTTGTTGGAGGCCGCGACGATGCGCACGTCGGTCTTGATCGGCGTGCGGCCGCCGACGGTGGTGTATTCACCCTGCTGCAGCACGCGGAGCAGACGGGTCTGCGCCTCCATCGGCATGTCGCCGATCTCGTCGAGGAACAGCGTGCCGCCCTCGGCCTGCTCGAAGCGGCCGGAGGCACGGGTGTTAGCGCCGGTGAAGGCGCCGCGCTCATGGCCGAACAATTCGGATTCGATCAGGTCGCGCGGGATCGCCGCCATGTTGACCGCGACGAATGGGCCGTTGCGGCGCCGGCCATAGTCGTGCAGCGCGCGCGCGACCAGCTCCTTGCCAGTGCCTGACTCGCCCGAGATCATCACCGTGAGATCGGTCTGCATCAGCCGCGCCAGCACGCGGTAGATCTCCTGCATCGCCGGGGAGCGGCCGACCAGCGGGATCGAGTCGAACTCGCCGTCGTCGGCGGGACTGGAGACCCGCTCCTTCGGCTCGGCGAGCGCGCGGCCGACGATGGTGATCAGCTCCTTCAGGTCGAACGGCTTCGGCAGATATTCGTAGGCGCCGCGCTCGGAAGCGCGGATCGCGGTCATGAAGGTGTTCTGCGCGCTCATCACGATGACAGGCAGGTTCGGCCGCATCTTCTTGATCCGCGGCAGCAGATCGAACGCGTTCTCGTCGGGCATCACCACGTCGGTGATGACGAGATCGCCCTCGCCCTGGCTGACCCAGCGCCACAGCGTGGCGGCGTTGCCGGTCAGGCGCACCTCATAGCCGGCGCGCGACAGCGCCTGGTTCAGGACGGTCCGGATGGCGGTGTCGTCGTCAGCGACAAGTATGCTACCTGCAGGCATTGTTGTTCCTCATCGTGAGGCAGGCGAGGACGTACCCGGAACGTCATCGCGGTTGCTGTGATCGTGTTGCTTCGCAGCGCTGTACATCGGCATCAGCACGCGGAAGGTGGTCTTGCGCGGCTGCGACTCGCATTCGATGATGCCGCCGTGATCGCCGACGATCTTGGCGACCAGCGCGAGCCCGAGCCCGCTGCCGGTCTGCTTGGTAGTGACGAATGGATCGAACAAGTTCGGCAGCAGGTCTTCCGGCACGCCTGAGCCGTTGTCCTTGACGCAGAATTCCAGCGGCAGCGAGACCCGCGATTTCTTGCCGGGCACCGACAGGCGCACGCCCGGCCGGAACGCCGTGGTGAGGTGGATCTCCGCATCGGTGCCGAGATCGGCAACCGCTTCGGCGGCGTTCTTCACGAGGTTGAGGAACACCTGGATCAACTGGTCCTGGTTGGCCAGCACCGGCGGCAGCGACGGATCATAGTCCTCGATGAAGCGGACGTTGCGGGCGAAGCCGGATTGCGCGAGGCGCTTCACATGATCGAGCACCGAATGGATGTTGACCGGGCCACGCGCCACCGGACGGTCGTCGCCGAACACTTCCATGCGGTCGACCAGCGTCACGATGCGGTCGGCCTCATCGCAGATCAGCCGCGTCAACAGCCTATCCTCTGAGGAAGCCTGCTGCTCGAGGAGCTGCGCAGCGCCGCGGATGCCGGACAGCGGGTTCTTGATCTCATGGGCGAGCATCGCGGCCAGCGCGATCACCGAGCGCGCCGCGCTGCGATGGGTGAGCTGGCGGTCCATCTTGTCGGCGATGGTGCGCTCCTGCAGCATCACCACGATATGCCCGGGCCGCTCGGTCAGCGGCGCGACGTGCAGGTCGACCTGACGATCGCCGCCGATCCGCGGCGTGCCGAGATCGACCTTGTATTCGTTGACCGGCGAGCCGCTCGCCCGGACCTGCTCGATCAGCGCGAGCAGCGGACTGCCGAACGGCACCAACTCCTTCAGCGACTGCCGGCGCAAGAACTGCGTCGAGATCTCGAAGAAGGATTCGGCGGCGATGTTGGCATCGACGATCCGTCCGTCGGGTGCAACCAGCAGCACCGGATTGGGCAGCGCGTTGAGGATGGCCTCGCCATCGGTGGGCACGGGCCGGCGAAATTCCATGGCTGACGTCATGCGGCAGCACTCCAGGCAAAATCGTCATAGGCGTCCTCGAGCGCGCGATGCACGCTGGACGGCTGCTCCGAGGTCAGGATCGCCTGCCGCCAGGTCTTCAACGTTGCCGCCGGCGCGCAGCTATAGGCCGCAGCGGTCTCCAGCGCCCAGCCGAGATGCTTGCGCGCGTGCCTGAGCCCGATACGCAGGCCGTAGTGGCTGCAGACCTCGTCATAGAGCGCGCGAACATGCTTGAGCTGCTCGGCAAGCGACGGCGCAGCCTCGGCGATGCCGGTCTCGAGCCGGCGGCCGACCTGGCCGGGCAGCCAGGGCTGCCCCTGCGCGCCGCGCCCGATCATGACGGCGTCGGCGCCCGACATCTCCAGCGCGCCAAGCGCCTTGTCGAACGAGGTGATGTCGCCGTTGACCACGACCGGGATCGTGACGGCTTCCTTGACCGCGCGCACCGCGCTCCAGTTGGCCTCGCCCTTGTAGAACTGGCAGCGGGTGCGGCCATGCACGGTGATCATCTGTACGCCCGATGCCTCGGCGCGGCGCGCCAGTTCGGGCGCATTGAGCGAGCGATCGTCCCAGCCGAGCCGCATCTTCAGCGTCACCGGCACCTTGACCGCCGACAGCGTCGCCTCGATCAGCGTGACCGCGTGGTCGAGGTCGCGCATCAGGGCCGAGCCGGACTGGCCGCCGGTCACATGGCGCGCCGGGCAGCCCATGTTGATATCGATGATGTCGGCGCCGGCGCCCTCGGCGATCCGCGCGCCCTCCGCCATCCAATGGGTCTCGCAGCCAGCGAGCTGAACCACATGCGGCCCGATCCCGGCTGCCTCACAACGCAGCTTCGACATCGGCTTGCCGTTCACCAGATCGTCGCTGGCGGTCATCTCGGAGACCACCAGCCCGGCGCCCAAAGTGGCGGCGAGTCGCCGGAAGGGCGCGTCGGTAATGCCGGACATGGGCGCGAGGAGAACCCGGTTGGCGACAGCAATATCGCCTATCTTCAATGGGTTACGAGGAGTACTTTGCACGCCGGTCACAGCCGTCTCGTCGTTCTGTCAGCCACGCCATTGCAGCTGACGCCGTCTATTCTGCGCACAATTCTTGTGCAGTCAAGGCTCATGCCTACGGTTTAGACATTCCTACCATCAGTGCAGGTGCACTGCAACAAAATCCGCTTTTCCCACAGTCGTCGGCAAACGCTCTGTTTTTGCGCAGCGTCATGCTAAGGGCTGTGCGCGGCGGTCCCCCGCCGTTCCCCTCATCCCCGAATTGCCTGTCACTGGTTCAACATGTCGAAGCCTGAGCGTACCGCAGCCATCCTTGTCGCAGCCGGCCGTGGACTGCGCGCCGGCGCAGGCGGACCAAAGCAGTACCGGACGATCGGCGGACAGACGGTGATCTACCGCGCCATGGAGGCGTTCTCGGGACATCCCGACGTATTTGCGGTGCAGCCGGTGGTCAATCCTGATGATGCCGCGCTGTTCGATGAAGCGGTGGCTGGCCTCCGCCATCAGCCGCCGACGCCGGGCGGCGCCACCCGGCAGGCCTCGGTCCACGCCGGGCTCGAGGCGCTCGCCAGCGAGAAGCCCGACATCGTCTTGATCCACGATGCCGCGCGCCCCTTCGTCACCGCGGCCGTGATCTCGCGCGCGATCGCCGCGGCCGGCCGGACCGGTGCTGCGATCCCGGTGATTCCTGTCACCGACACGATCAAGGTCACCGGTGATACCGGCGATGTCGAGGCGACGCCGGAGCGCGCCCGCTTGCGGATCGCGCAGACACCACAGGCATTTCGTTTCGACGTAATATTGGAGGCGCATCGTCGTGCCGCGCGCGAGGGCCGCAGCGATTTCACCGACGATGCCGCGCTTGCTGAATGGGCGGGATTGACCGTTGCGACGTTTGAAGGCGATGCTGCCAACATGAAACTCACCACACCCGAAGACTTCGTGCGCGAGGAAGCGCGGCTCGCAAGCCAGCTCGGCGACATCAGGACCGGCACCGGCTACGACGTGCACGCCTTTGGCGATGGCGACCACGTCATGATCTGCGGCGTGCGCGTGCCGCACACGCGCGGCTTCCTGGCCCATTCCGACGGCGACGTCGGGCTGCATGCGCTGGTGGACGCGATCCTCGGCGCGCTGGCCGACGGCGACATCGGCTCGCACTTCCCGCCGAGCGACGCCAAGTGGAAAGGCGCCTCCTCCGACCAGTTCCTGAAATATGCCGTCGAGCGCGTCACCGCGCGCGGCGGCCGGATCGCCAATCTCGAGGTGACGCTGATCTGCGAGCGGCCGAAGATCGGGCCGCTGCGCGACACCATGCGAGCGAAGATCGCGGAGATCTCCGGCGTCCACATCTCGCGCGTGGCGGTCAAGGCCACCACCAGCGAGCGGCTCGGCTTCACCGGCCGCGAGGAAGGCATCGCAGCGACTGCGAGCGCCACGGTCCGCCTCCCCTGGGATGAAACAGGCTGGGGTGCCTGACATGGGCGGCAGCGACGCTCGTGCCCTCTCCCGCGCGCTGCTCGACCTGTGCCGGATGCGCAAGCTGACCATCGCGACCGCCGAGTCCTGCACCGGCGGCCTGGTCGCCGGCGCGCTCACCGACATCCCCGGCTCTTCCGACGTGATCGACCGCGGCTTCGTCACCTATTCGAACGAGGCCAAGCGGGCGATGCTCGGCGTCAAGGCGGCGACGCTGGAGACGTTCGGCGCGGTCAGCAAGGAAACCGCGACCGCGATGGCGATCGGCGCACTGGAAAAGGCCGGCGTCGACCTTGCTGTCTCGATCACCGGGATCGCAGGCCCCGGCGGCGCGACACCGGGCAAACCGGTCGGCCTGGTGCACTTCGCCGTTGCCGCGCGCGACGGCCGCATCGTTCATCGGGAGCAACGATTTGGCGCGATCGGCCGCAGCACGGTGCGGCAGCGCTCGGTGGTCGAGGCGCTCCGCATGCTGATGGAGCTCGCGCGGCCGCCGCAGGCCGCAAAGCCGCGCCGCGAGGCTTCCAGCCGATTGCGGCCGCGCGTGGCCCGGTCGCCGCGAAGCCATGCCGCGAAACGCCGGCGGCCGCCACGCGGATAGGCCTACGCAAGTCGCATCGCGCGAAGGCCAACCACACACCCCTGTGTCAACTGCGACCCAGTGCCGCCTATCTCAGGTGGAACTGCGACGTCGCTTCGCCGTTTTCTATTGTTCCAACTCTGCTGTTTGAATTGTTTTTCCAAACGGCAAATTCCCACAACAAGGAGAAAATGATGAAGTTGGGAACTTTGGTCGTGGCCGCAATCACCTCAGGCGCCATGACGCTGTCGACTATTGCCCCCTCGTTCGCCGCACCGCTCGCGCCCGCGCGGTTGCAGGACCAGCCGACCTCTGTCGAGCACGTGCAGTATCGTCACTGGCATGGCGGCGGCCCGCGTTACGGCTATCGCGGCGGCTACTACGGTCATCGTTATAGCGGTGGAAACGGCGCTGCGATCATCGGCGGGCTTGCAGCCGGCGCGATCATCGGGGGCGCGATCGCGGCGAGCCAGGCAAAAGCCAACAACGACGCCTATTGCTCGCAGCGCTTCCGCACCTATGACCCGGCCTCGGGGACCTACATCGCGTCCGGCGGCGTGCGTCGTTCCTGCCCGTAAGGGTGCAGCGTCAGAGTCACTGCCCAGGCAGCGACTCAACCGCGAGCATCTTCTGGTCGGCCGCTCGCTGAAGATCGCCAACCCATTCCCTGTAGGTTCACCCCAAACGGGCCCGACACGCGATAAACTTTTGAGAAGCATTCATCGATCGTCTGCGCTGCATGCGTTGCGACAGTCCCGATCAGCGCACGACTTACGCGCACATTGTGCCATTGCTCTTTTTGGACCGTGAACCCGCATTTTCTGCAATAGGCCTCAAATCGGTTGGACCGAAGGAAATCGAACCATCCGGCGTGTGGATACGCGAGACTGATAACTCCATCCTGTAATGTCACAACCAGCATGTCGGGTGTTTGGCTAACCGTCATGAACAGCGTTCCCCCCGGCGGCTTGTGCTGAATCAGATGTTCGAGTTCGCGGACAAGATTCTCCCGCGCAACCGGGTTCATCGCCACTTACCCCTAAATGGACGGACGGATTGCGGGTGACCAACAGTCCCCGCGATGAACGAGATAGGCTTCACAAGGTACCCTTGCCGTAGACTTGGTCCGCGCGCTTCTCGAACGCCGCGGCAAAGCGCGAGAATGCGGCATCGAACATCGAGCCCATCAGCATCGCCAGCATCCGGCTCTTGAATTCGTAGTTCAGGAAGAAACCGACATCGCATTCGGTGTCCGACTTCGGCTCGAAACTCCAGCGGTTCTCCAGATTGCTGAACGGGCCGCGCAGATATTCGACCAGAATCTTCAGGTTGGGCCGGTCGAGCGTCACCCTGCTGGTGAAGGTTTCGCGCACCAGCTTGAACGAGACCGTCATGTCGGCGACCACGACCTCAGTGCCGTCGTCCTTGGGCGTACGCTGGCGGATCTTGAGCGCCTGGCACAGCGGCACGAATTCCGGATAGCGCTCGACGTCGGCGACCAGATCGAACATCTGAGGTGCGGTGTGGCGGACCCGCCGCTTGCTTGAGAATCGTGGCATCAGTGGATACTCGCACGGTTTTGCTTCAGTGCGAGGCGCTTCAGATAATCGTCCGCCTGGGTCCGATCGGTGAAGCAGACCAGCGATTGATCGGCGCGCAAGCCGGAAAAATATTCGATCAGCTTCGGCCGCTGCTGCTGGCGATAGGTCCAGACATAGCGGAAGAATTCGAGATCGATCTTCTCCGGGCAACCTTCCGCCATCTCGGGACGAACCTGGCCATAGCTGCCGGCAATCCGCCCCAGGATTGCGAGCACGCAGGTCAGCCGCGGCAGATCGAACCAGATGATCGTATCGGAGAGCTGCCGGCGCAGTTCACCTGCACCGCTCTTCATGTAGTTCCCATCCATGATCCAGCGCGGCGCTTGCGTGACCTCGACCATGCGGCGCTCGAATTCATCCTTGTCGGACTCGACCCAGCCCGGCTTCCAGAACAGCGCGTCGATCGACACGGTCGGGATGCCCGTCATGGCGGACAGCCGTCGCGCAAAGGTCGACTTGCCGGACCCCGACGATCCCATCACCAGAACGCGTTGCATTGGTCCAGTCCAAGGCTCGATCAAGCAACGGCGCGTAATGGCGCCGGCTCACCGCCGTTTACAAAATCTAGCGGCCGCGAGCCGTGCGCGCCGCCTGCAGCTTCGCAAAATCCTCACCGGCATGATGCGACGAGCGCGTCAGCGGACTCGCCGACACCATCAAAAAACCCTTGGTATAGGCGACACGCTCGTAGCCCGCGAACTCGTCCGGCGTCACATAGCGCATCACGGCGTGATGCTTGCGCGTCGGCTGCAGGTACTGGCCGATGGTCAGGAAATCGACCTCGGCCGAGCGCAGGTCGTCCATCACCTGCAGCACCTCGTGCCGCTCCTCGCCGAGCCCGACCATGATGCCCGACTTGGTGAAGATGGTCGGGTCCATCTCCTTGACCCGTTGCAGCAGCCGGATCGAATGGAAATAGCGGGCGCCGGGACGGACCGTCAAATAGCGCGACGGCACGGTTTCCAGATTGTGGTTGAAGACGTCGGGCTTGGCCGCGACCACGCGCTCCAGCGCGCCGTCCTTGCGCAGGAAGTCCGGCGTCAATATCTCGATCGTGGTGGTCGGGCAGCGTGCGCGGATGGCGCGGATCGTCTGTGCAAAATGCTCGGCGCCGCCGTCGGCGAGATCGTCGCGATCCACCGATGTGATCACGACATGGGTCAGACCCAGCTTCGAGACCGCCTCAGCGACGTATTCGGGCTCATGGGCGTCGAGCGCGCCGGGCATGCCGGTTTTGACGTTGCAGAACGCACAGGCGCGGGTGCAGGTGTCACCCATGATCATGAAGGTGGCGTGCTTCTTGTCCCAGCATTCGCCGATGTTGGGGCAGCCCGCCTCCTCGCACACCGTGACGAGGCCATTCTCCTTCACGATCCGCCGCGTATCGGCATAGCCGCGCGTGTTCGGCGCGCGGACGCGGATCCAGTCTGGCTTCGGCGGCGACACGGCATCCGGCCGGTTCACCTTTTCGGGGTGACGCGGGCGGAGCTGAGTGGTGGAGATGGTGTCGACGATGGTGACCATTTGTGCCTGCAAGTCGCGAGAGGCCATAGCTAATCGGTGTTGACGCGGCTCGCAACCCGCCCTGCGACCCTAGCAGATCAGCCCATATATTGGCAGTCTTGCGGTCCGTTCCACGCCGATTCCCACCTCAAAATGGCTCAAAAACCCCGATCGACCCGTGCGACCGCGCCGCGCCTCGGCAAAGCTCTGAAACGCGCCTTCTTCGATCGCAGCGTCCACGAGGTCGCGCCCGACCTGATCGGCGCGACGTTCCTGGTCGGCGGCGTCGGCGGCATCATCACCGAGGTCGAGGCCTACCATCACACGGAGCCGGCAGCCCACTCGTTCAACGGACCGACCCCGCGCAACCGGATCATGTTCGGCCCGCCGGGCTTCTCCTATGTCTACCGCTCCTACGGCATCCATTGGTGCGTCAACTTCGTCTGCGAGGAGCCGGGCTCAGCCAGCGCCGTGCTGATCCGCGCGCTCGAGCCGACCCATGGGCTCGCC
Source organism: Bradyrhizobium sp. USDA3010 (assembly GCF_056429065.1). NCBI lineage: Bacteria > Pseudomonadati > Pseudomonadota > Alphaproteobacteria > Hyphomicrobiales > Nitrobacteraceae > Bradyrhizobium > Bradyrhizobium sp. USDA3010. The sequence continues at coordinate 79,590 of NZ_JBWJZD010000032.1, read as the reverse complement.
GCGATGCGCCGGCGGCGCGGGCTGGAGGATGAGCGCGCCTTGTGCTCGGGGCCCGGCAAGCTCTGCGAGGCGCTCGGCATTACCATCGCGCACAGCGAACTGCCGCTCGACCGTCCGCCGATCGCGCTCCACGCGCGGCTAGAGCCGCCCGACATCGTCACCGGATTGCGGATCGGCATCACGAAAGCCGTCGACCTGCCCTGGCGCTACGGACTGAAGGGATCGAAATTCCTCAGCAAGCGGTTCTGAGGGTCACAGCGTTGGCCGCTATGACGCCCGCTTCAGCAGCTCGATCGCCTCGAGGATCTTAGCGCGGCGCTCCGTTGCTGCCGCGCGCTTCTCCTTCTCTTCCTCGACGAGCTCTTCCGGCGCGTTGGCCACGAACTTCTCGTTGGAGAGTTTTGCGTCGACCCGCTTGATGTCGGCGTCGGCCTTGCCGAGCTCCTTCTCCAGCCGCGCCCGTTCGGCCGCAAGATCGATCACGCCCTTCAGCGGCAGCGCGACGACTTCGCCGCGCACCAGCAGCTGCATGGCGCCTTCCGGCGCAGCCGCCGCGAAGGAGATGTCCGACAATCGCGCCAGGCGCTTGATGGTGTCGTTCCAGCGCTGGGCGCGGTCCCGCGTCTCGTCGGAGGTGGTCACGATCACCAGCGGCGTCAGCGTCGACGGCGGGATGTTCATCTCAGCCTTCACCGACCGCATCGCGGTGACGAGATCGACCACCCAGCCGATCTCGGCCTCGGCTGCGGGATCGCTGAACTCGTCCGCGTCGAGCGCGGCAATGACCGGCGGAATGATCGGATCGACAACCGGACCTGCGGTCGCGATCGCCGCCAGCTGCTCGCCGGTCACGCCCTGCTTGCGCGGCCAGGACGCCAGCACCAGGAGGCCATCGCGCTTTGCGGTCACCGCCCACAGCTCTTCGGTGATGAAGGGCATGAACGGATGCAGCAGCTTGAGGATCTCGTCGCGGGTCCAGGCGATCATGGCGCGGGTCTCGGCCTTGGCCGCGCCCTCCTCGCCCATCAGCACCGGCTTTGCGAGCTCGAGATACCAGTCGCAGAACACGTTCCAAACGAAGCGGTAGATCGCACCGGCCGCATCGTTGAAGCGATGATCCTCGATCGTCTCGGTCACCTCGCGGGTGACGCGCGAAGTCTCGTGCGCGATCCAGCGGTTCAAGGTTTCCTTGGCGCCCTTCGGATCGAAACCGTCCGGCTTCACGCACTCGTTCATCTCGGCGAAGCGGCAGGCGTTCCAGAACTTGGTCGCGAAGTTGCGGTTGGTCTCGACCAGGTGCGGAGACAGGCGGATGTCATGGCCCTGCGCCGCCTCGCGGGTCAGCGCGAAGCGCAGCGCATCGGCGCCGAAATCGTCGATCACGCCCAGCGGGTCGATGACGTTGCCCTTCGACTTCGACATCTTCGCGCCCTTCTCGTCACGGACGAGACGGTGGATGTAGACGGTCGAGAACGGCGCCTCCTTCATGAAGTGGAGGCCCATCATCATCATGCGGGCGACCCAGAAGAAGATGATGTCGAAGCCCGTGACCAGCGTGTTGGTCGGGTAGTAGCGCGCGACCTCCGGCGTGTCGTCCGGCCAGCCCAACGTCGAGAACGGCCACAGCGCCGACGAGAACCAGGTGTCGAGCACGTCCTCGTCACGCGTGATGAAACCCTCGCGCTTGGCGGGGTCGACCGCCATGTCGTGGCCCTGCTCCGGCGTGATGACTTCCTGCTCGACGTAGTAGCCGAGCGCGTTGCCGACTGCCTCTTCCTCGGTCTCGGCGACGAACACCTTGCCGTCGGGCCCGTACCATGCCGGGATCTGATGGCCCCACCAGAGCTGGCGCGAGATGCACCAGGGCTGGATGTTCTCCATCCACTCGAAATAGGTCTTTTCCCAGTTCTTCGGCACGAACGTAGTCTCGCCCGAGCGCACCGCCGCCATCGCCGGCTGCGCCAGCGTCTTGGCGTCAACATACCACTGGTCGGTGAGGTACGGCTCGATGACAACATTGGAGCGGTCGCCATGTGGCACCATGTGGGTGTTGGGCTCGATCCGCTCGAGGAAACCGAACTCCTCCAGCCTTGCGACGATCTTCTTGCGCGCGGCGAAGCGCTCGATGCCGTGAAACTCTGCCGCGAATTCGTCGGCGCCCGCCGGCAGGCCGCGCAGATAGTCCTCGTTGGCGGTGAGATTCAGGCAACCTTCCTGGTCGAGCACGCTGATCTGCGGCAGGCCATGGCGCTTGCCGATCTCAAAATCGTTGAAGTCGTGCGCCGGCGTCACCTTGACCGCGCCCGAGCCCTTCTCCGGATCGGAATAGTCGTCGGCGACGATCGGAATCTTGCGGCCGACCAGCGGCAGGATGACATGCTGGCCGACCAGATCGGTGTAGCGCTCGTCGTCTGGATGTACCGCGACCGCGGTGTCGCCGAGCATCGTCTCCGGACGCGTCGTCGCGACCACGATGAACGATTTGGGATCCTCGGGGCTGAAGCTGCGGCCTTCGATCGGATAGCGCAGGTACCAGAGATGGCCCTTGACCTCGACCTGCTGCACTTCGAGATCGGAGATCGCGGTGAGCAGCTTCGGGTCCCAATTGACCAGGCGCTTGTCCTTGTAGATCAGGCCCTGGCGGTGCAGCTCGACGAACACCTTGACGACCGCACGCGACAGGCCCTCGTCCATGGTGAAGCGCTCGCGCGACCAGTCGCAGGAGGCGCCGAGGCGCTTGAGCTGGTTGACGATGGTGCCGCCGCTCTCCGCCTTCCACTGCCAGACCCGCTCGAGGAACTTGGCGCGGCCCATGTCGCGCCGACCCGGCTCCTGCCGTTCCATCAGCTGGCGCTCGACCACCATCTGGGTGGCGATGCCGGCATGGTCGGTACCGGGCTGCCACAGCACGTCACGACCGCGCATCCGCTCGAAGCGGCACAGGATGTCCTGGAGCGTGTTGTTGAGCGCATGGCCCATGTGCAGCGAGCCGGTCACGTTCGGCGGCGGGATCACGATGGTGAAAGGCGCGGCGTCCTTGCGCTCGGGCCGGCCGGCCTTGAACGCACCGCTCTCCTCCCAGAGCTGGGCCATCCGGAGCTCGATATCGGCAGGCTGGTAGTTTTTCTCGATCATGACAATGCGCTGTGGACCATGGGGAAAGGGTAGAAAGCCGCCAGAACGCACCGAGTCAACTGGACCGGCACGTCCAAAACGGCATTGAGATCGTTTTCGAGCGAGGTGGACACCGGTTCGCATGAAGAAACGGGTCGAAACCGGGAACTGGCGTTTCAGGTCTGATCCTATCAGAACCGAAACTCTGGGGCATTTGGGGGCTGAATGAGGGCTGCCAAGCCCCCTGCGGCAGGAGCTCCCGCCCGCAGCGGAGCTATCGCCCGCGGGAGACTCGCTCGATTTCGGCCTTGACGATCCGCTCGACCAGTCCCGGCAGATTGTCGTCCAGCCAGGACTTCAGCATCGGCCTCAGCATCTCCTTGACCAGATCCTCGAGCGTCCGAGCGTTGTTGCTCAGCACGGTGTTGGCCAGCGAGTTGAAAGCGGATTCGACCGCCCGCATCGTGGTTCCCGAGATGATCTGCTGCATCGGCGCGGTTTCGATTGCCGGCGGTTCCCGCTCTCGCACCGGTTCTCGCATGGGCTCCGGTGCCCGTGTGCGGGCTTCCGTGAACTCGACATCGTCCTGCGGCTCGACCTTACGGAACGACGGCGTGGCCGCCGGCTCCGGCAGCGCCATGTCGTCGGTGAGCTCGAATACGTCGGCTTCGGGTTGCGGCGACGGCCTGATCTCGGACGCAGGCGTCGCCTCGTCGAGGCTGGCGAGCAGCGAGTCGATGTCGTCCTGATTGTTGCTGGCCGGCGCCGGCGCGGCTGGCGGTGATTTCGGCGCTGCCGCGGCGGGCTTCGCGGCCGGGGGCGCTGCGGGCGGCGGGCTCTTCATCGCGGGCTTGGCTGCTGGTGGCGGCGGTTCAACCTTCGGCGGCGGCGCAGCAGCGGCCGCAGGTTTCTCGGCCGCGGCCGGCTTCGCCTCGTCGTCGGCAATGATGCGACGGATCGACGCCAGAATCTCCTCCATCGAGGGCTCTTGGACCTTCGCAGGTTGCGTCATCTCCGACTCCACATCGAAACTTATTTTACATCAAGCCCGAGAGGATTCGCCGGTTCCGATGAAGCAGGCGGAGATTTTCATTGCTCCCGCCCGACTTGTCCCCAGATCAAGCCCGCCCGAGGCTTTGTGCAAGCTTCGTGTCGCCCAATGCAGCATGATCACAGGTGGCGTCGCACCTGCCATCACGCAACGCCGGCGCGAATCGCCTTGCTGCCCGACAAAACGGTATGTCAGGCCAATTATCGATTGCAAGCAAACGCGCCAGTCTGTGGTCCTGATTAACTCAGAACCACAAACATGGCGCGACAAGCGATGTTGACGTGAAGGTGTTTAGCGGCCGTCGGGCGTGCGTACGCCGGCCCAGTTATCGCGCACCTGCTGGTAATGCACGCTGGCATCATAGACGTTGGTCGAAAGGCCCATCACCTGCGGTGACAGCCGCCCAATCGCGCTCAGCACGTTGTAGGATGCAACGACGCGGTCGTGTTGCGCGGTGACGAGTGCGTTGCGCGCATTGACCAGCGCTTGCTGCGCGTTGAGCACGTCGAGCGTGGTGCGCTGGCCGGCCTTGGCCTCTTCGCGGACGCCGTTCAGCGCGATTTCGGACGCAGTGACCTGCGCCTGCGCTGACGCGACCTGCGACTTGCCGGCGACCAGCTGGCCCCATGCGGTGACGACGTTGGCGCGCGCCTGATCCCTGGTTTGTTCCAGGACCAGACGCTGCTGCGCCAGCGATTCCTTCGACTGCCGGATCAGCGAGTATTCGGCGCCGCCCTGATAGATCGGGACTGATACCTGAACCTGCGCCGCCGCATTGAAGAGGCGGTTCACCGACAATTGTTGCTGGTACCCTTCGCTCACCGACGCCTGCAGCCCAACCGTCGGCAGCAGCGCGCCTTCGGCAACCTTGGTCTGCAGGAAGTTGACGTCGACGCCATACATCGCGGACGTGACGTTCGGATTCTGGGTCAGGCTGAGCTCGACGGCGGCCGCAAGCGTCGCCGGCAGGAAACGATCGACCGGCGAGCCGGGCGCGAGATTCTGCGGTTCGTTGCCGATGATGCGGCGGAAGTTCGACCGCGTCGTCGTCAGGTTCGATTCCGCGGTGAGCTGCTGGGTCCTGCCGGCCGCAAGCTGGGCCTCGGATTGCGCGACGTCCGTCCGCGTCACCTCACCTACGTTGAAGCGGTCCTGGGTCTGCTTCAGCGTCTGCTCCAGCACGCGCGTGTTGCTGCGCTGGACTTCCACGATCGCAGCGTCGCGGAGATAGTCCATATAAATCGTGGCGGCGCTCAGGATGACGGTCTGCTCGAGCACGCGCAGACCTTCGCGCGCCGACGACACCTGGCTTTCAGCCGCGCGCACCCTGTGCGGGGTCTGCGCGTTGTATAGCGACTGATTCACCGTCAGGCCCGCACTGGCCGGATTTTGGGTGCCGTGAATCGAGTCCTTGATGCCCGTCGGCTGCTGGTCGCTGTATTGATATCCGCCGCTCACGGTCAGCGCGGCTTTCGGACGATAGCCCGAGAGCGCCTGGGGAACGTTTTCGTCGGTCGCCCTCACCAGCGCGCGCTGCGCATTCAGCTGGGGATTGTTCTGGTAGGACCGCACCAGCGCGGCCTCGATAGTATCGGCAAGGGCGGGCACGGGGCCCATCTCCGCCAACAGAAGGACGGCAGTCGCAGCCGCGGTGATAAGCTTCACCCCACGCATCCCCGGTAATCCAATCATTGTAGTCGCCGTCTCCCACACGCAAGTCAGTTCCGGCGGTCGCTTCAGACGAAGTGAGTCCCGCCTCACCTTAGTCCGCAGCTAAGGGCAACGGAACTACCCCGCAACGGAACGCGGTTGAAACTCTTCACATGGGGCAAACGGGCCACACTTCTGATTCAGAACGGGATTTTATCAGCTGGCGCAGCGCGGTAGCGGTCAGAAGACGAACGCCGGAACTCGCTCGAATCCGGGCAGCACGGGGGCCGTGGCGTCGAACAGCTCGCGATGGCCGAAATCCCCGTGCGAGTGAGTCACGAGGGTGGCACGCGGCGGCGGCGTCAGGCCGAACACCCCGACCAGCCGCCCACCCTCCTTGAGCTGGCCGAACAGCCCGGTCGGGACAATCTCGGTCGCACCGTTGAGAACGATGACGCCATACGGCGCGCCGGCGGCATCACCGTCGGCGGCGGCAGCGGTCTTGACCGTCACATTCTGGATGCCGAGCTGGGCGAACGCTGCGGAGGCCTTTGCGGCCAGCGCCGGATCGCTCTCGGTTGCGCTGACCTCGCCGGCAAAGCGCGCCACGATGGCGGCGGCGTAGCCGGTCGCGCAGCCGACGACCAGGACGCGATCGGTCGCCTTGATCTCGGCGGCTTGCAGCATCTTGGCGAGCAACGCCGGCGTGATCAGGCAGCGCTTGGCCGTGCCGCCCTCGGTAACGTCGAGATCGAGGTCCAGATAGGCCAGCGCCTGCTTGCCGGCCGGCACGAACACCTCGCGCGGCACGGTCAGCATGGCTTCGAGAATACGATCGTCGGTCACGTCGCTCGGACGCACCTGACCATCCACCATGTACTGGCGCGCGGTCGAAAAACCGGTCATTGGCGGGACCCTGCAAGTCGCGGCATTGCCGCTGGAGAAGCTAGAACAGGGCCATCTTTTGGAACAAGCTCCGCCAAAACGCAACACGCCGTTGGCGTGCAAAACCCGCCCTCAAAATGCGCGCCGTGGTGCGCTCTATTCGATCGTGACCGCAAGCCGGCCGATCAGACGGACCACTTCATCGAGATGCTCGGAATCATGCTCCTCGACGGCCCTCGCGAGCCGGCGGACACACTCATCGTCACTGATGTCCGGAGCATCGCTCGGAACAAGCGTCGGCTGCGGCATCGACAGGTCGATCAGGTTAATGGCCATCAAATCACCTCTCCAGACCCGGCAGGACGAAGTGTCGGCGGTTATTGAGTCGATTTGACGACGTTTTTTGTCTGCCCGTAACGGACCACAGGCTTGTGATAGGCGATTGAAGGGACTTTATGGGGCCAGAACTGGCTCCCCGGGCTGGATTCGAACCAGCGACCATTCGATTAACAGTCGAATGCTCTACCGCTGAGCTACCGAGGAATAGGCGAACAAAACGTTCGCGAGCGGGCAGCGTATAACAAAGCCTTTCGGCCTTGCAAAGAACCAAATGGGCCTCTGGCGAAACTTTAGCGGGGCACGGTAAACCTCTGCGGTGCAAGGCTTTGCCGGTGTTCCAGGGCGATGCAGGCTTGTCCCGGCTGTCCCGTTATCCGCGCCGCGGGCACCGGGAAACACCGCCCGGCGCGGCCATTTCGCCGCACCGCTGATTCTTCTGCGCGTACGCCCCGCCCCCGAAGCGCCTCTCCGGGAAGCGCTCTATCGCGCAGCGATGGCGGCAATGAACAGCGCCGTCGCCGCAAGCGAGGCAATGGTCCGCACGTGGTTCCAGAAGGTCCAATCGGTCAGGTAGCGCGCCCAGACCGGCGCGGCCGCGGTGCTCACGGGATCTGTGGCCGCAAGCTGATCATTCAGCGGCACGTTGAAGACGACCGTGACGACGAACATCCCGACGACATAGAGGCTGCCGCCGCAGATCATCGCGAGCGCGCCTGGCTCCTGCCATCGCAGCCCGCCGAGCACGACGAGCCCGGCGCAAGACAGCGTGGTGCCGAGCAAGACCGGCATGAACAGCGAGCGCACGATATCGACATTGATCGCGTTCATCGCCGAGATGCCGGCGGCCTGGTCGATGCGGCCGAGCGCGGTCATGACGAACGCCGAGAACGCGAAATAGACCCCGGCAAGCAGGCCGCAGCCGAGCGCGGAAAACCACAGCAAACCCGAGGTCAGGATATTGCGCATCGCTCCACCTCCAAACGCGAGAGATACTCGCATTTGTAAAATGCGATAAACTCTCGTATTTGAGACGTCAACCCCCATTTGCGGAGGAGAGAGATGGCAAGACGAAAGGCCGCGCCCGCGGCAGCGCCAAAGGGAGCGGCAAGGGCCGCGCCCGGCGTGGAAGCCCCCCTGCCCGGGCTGGCGCGGCTTGCTCCGACGCAGCAGCGCAGCCGCGAGCGGTTCGAGCGCATCCTCGCCTGCGCGACCGAGATCATGGCGGAGAAAGGCAGCGAGGCCTTCCGCATGAGCGACATCGTCGAACGCAGCGGCGTCGCATTCGGCTCGCTCTATCAATATTTCCCCGACAAGGCCGCGATCATCGGCACGCTGGCGGAACGGCATAACGCGGTCGGGCGCGATTGCGTCAGGCGCGATCTGGCCGCGGTCTCGTCCGCGCGCGACCTGCACCCGGCGCTATGCCGGATCGTCGACAGTTACTACGAGATGTTCATGCGCAAGCCTGTGATGCGCGACATCTGGCAGGCGACCCAGGCCGACCGCGCCCTGCAGAAGCTCGATGCGGACGACATGGCCGTGCTCTCCGGCCTGTTGTCCGACGCTGTCAGGCGGGTTGCGCCCACCATGCCGGCCGCCACCCTCACCACCTTCTCGGCACTGACGATGACGCTGATCGCAGCCGCCGTGCGTCACGCGATCACGCTGCCGCCGCGGAAGGCGCGGCAGGTGCTGACGCAGTTCAAGACCATGCTGTCGGGAGACCTCGCCGGGCTGGCATGACCGCGAAAGCGCCGATGTCGGGAATTTCCCCGGCGCCGAGGCGATAGACAGCGAGCGTAGACGATCTACGCCGTTCGGGAGCGGCCCGCTGCACCCGGCGCCGTCCCGCTGGCGGACCATGCCGGCAAGAGCCCAGGATCGATGCGAGATGGGATCGCCGACCATCCTGCGATGCTTGCCTCCACCGTCACATCTCCCTAAAATTCCTGCGATATTTGACGGCTATGAATATGCCGCGAAGTCGGGGAAGAGTTTTTCGCAACATGTGATTTGTCTCACAGGAGGTGCGGCCTTGCCGACCTAGGTTCCCAGCGGGGGTCATCAGCCATTTATTTACCAAAGCGGGCGCCATCGTTCTTTTCATAAAATTCGAACGAATCGCTCAATCCGGACCGAAGACAGTTTTGCGACCATGGCGCTCTCGAACCTTGGAGAGCGCGATGAGCGAAGTCGAATTTGATCTGCTGCTGGACGCCGTGCAAACGGCGATCGCGCCTATTGCTCAGGAGGATTTCGTGGCCCAACCGTCGCCCCGCATTCAGCCGCCGCCGCGCGCGGCGAATGACAACCAGGCGCCGTGGCCGCTGATTCCGTTTCCTGAAGGCTGGTACGCCGCAAGCTAATGCGGCTTCTCATTTGTCGGCTGCAAGCCATTGATGAGATGAGTGGAGGCCACGACCAGAATTGAACTGGTGTACACGGTTTTGCAGACCGTTGCGTAACCACTCCGCCACGTGGCCCCTTGCGGCGCACTTCATATACGCCCTCTCTGCGATAGGCAACCAAGCCGGACAGCTAACGTCGGCGCTTCCGGAAGTCCCGCTTCTTCGGTTTTGGCGCCAATTCCGGCATTTCGGCCTGCACTTCGCGGAATCTCGCGAGCATCCGCTCGAAACTATCAGTTAACGCTGCCGCGATATCCGGCCGCTTTTCCAGCCCGGCCAGCAGGATCGCGGCCGCCTCGATGGTGGACAGGCCGTCGCGCCGCGGTTCCCGGCGCAGCTTGCCGTACAGCGAGGGCCGTTTCGGCCCGAGAATCACCCGCTGGCACTTCAGCATCCAGGCATTGCGCCACCATAGCGCCTTGGCCTGGCTCCAGGTGCCGTCGAGCAGCACGATGCCCTCGATGTCGGAGAGGATGGCGCGCTGGTGCTGCTCCAGCTCGCCCTTGCGGTTGATCGCGACGATCTCGGCGTCGGTATCGAGATCCTCGACCTTGGCCGAGCCGAGATAGAGCACCGCCCAGCGCGACGGATCGGCCACCGGCCGGCCGAGCGCCTTGGAGAGGCTGGGCCAGGACAGCCCGATCCGCACCACGGCGTTCTCGAAATGCCGCGCCAACAGTCGCGCGGTGCCAAGCGCCCTGTCCTGCTCCTGCGGATGGATCAAGATCAGGATCTGGATCCGGCTTTTGATCGGCGTCACGCTGTCGCAGATGCACAGCGGCATCGGCTTGCCGCAATGCGGGCACTCCGGGATCTCGGTGGCTAGTTCGGTCTTTGCTTCGGTCGGTTCGGACATCGCTCCGCTATACGCGTGCGGAGCCGTTCAATCCAACCTATTCCGCCGGAGCGTGCACGCCTGACGGCGCCGGGCGCCGGCGCAACCGGTCGATCAGGAGATAGATCACCGGCGTGGTGTAGAGCGTCAGGATTTGCGACACGAACAGGCCGCCGATGATGGTGATGCCGAGCGGCCGCCGCAGTTCGGTGCCCGGGCCGGTGGCAATCACCAGCGGAATGCCGGCGAACAGCGCGGCCATGGTCGTCATCAGGATCGGGCGGAAGCGCGCCCGGCAGGCCTCGAAGATCGCATCCCGTGACGACAGGCCCTGATGCCGCTCGGCCTCGAGCGCGAAGTCGACCATCATGATGCCGTTCTTCTTGACGATGCCGATCAGCAGGATGATGCCGACGAAGGCGATCACGGTCAGCGGCGTGTTGGTCACCTGCAGCGCCAGCAAGGCGCCGAGGCCGGCCGACGGCAAGGTCGAGATGATCGTGATCGGATGCGCCAAGCTCTCATAGAGCACGCCGAGCACGATATACATCGCGACCAGCGCGCCGAGGATCAGCAGCGGCTGCCGCCCGCTGGTCTTGTTGAAGTCGCCGGCATTGCCGTCGAAGCTGCCGCGAATGCCCTCGGGCATGTGCAGCTCGTCGACCGCCTGCTGGATGTTCGTGGTCGCGACCTCCAGCGGCACGTCCGGCAACAGGTTGAACGACACCGTGGTCGAGGGGAATCCGCCGGAGTGATAGACCGCGAGCGCCGACAGTCCGCGCTGGTAGTGCACGAGCGCCGACAGCGGCACCTGCACGTCATTGGCGCCGGCGACGTAGATGCGCTCGAGGTTCGACGGGTCGCTCTGGAATTTCGGATCGATCTCGAGCACCACCACGTACTGGTTGCGCTGGGTGTAGATGTACGAGATCTGCCGCTGCGAGAACGCGTTGTTGAGCGCATTGTCGATGTCCTGCACCCGGACGCCAAGGCTGGAGGCGATCTTGCGGTCGATCACGAGGTTGAGCTGCAAGCCGCCAGGATCGCGGTCGGCGGAGACATCGGTGATGCCCTCCACCGTCTCCATGCGCTTGGCGACGAGCGGCGCCCATTTCTGCAACAGATCGAGATCGGTCGAGGCGAGCGTGTACTGGTAGTCGGAATCGCTCTGCCGGCCGCCGGTGCGGATATCCTGGGCGGCGAACATGAACAGGCGGATGCCCGGCACCATGAACAGATTGCGACGCAGCCGGTCGATCACCTGCGCGGTCGACATGCCTCCCCGCTCCTCCGGCGGCTTCAGGCTGATGAACATGGTGCCGCGATTAGAGGTGGCGCCGCCCGGGCCGCCGCCGGAGCCGACCGACGAGCCGATGCCGGCGACCGCGGGGTCCGCCATCACGATGTCGGCGAGCCGCTGCTGCAAACCGAGCATCGATTGGAACGAGATGTCGGCGGAAGCGCGGGTCGCCCCGATCACGAAGCCGCTGTCGTCGGTCGGGAAATAGGCCTTCGGCGTCTTGACGTACAGCACCACCGTCAGCGCGACGGTGGCGAAGAACACCACCAAGGTCAGGAAGGGATAGCCGAGCACGATCCGCAGGGTCGACGCATAGAACGCCACGACGCGCGACAGCGTGCCCTCGATGACGCGATCGTACCAGGTGGCACGATCCGAGGTCGCCTCCTTGATGTAGTGCGCGCAGATCATCGGCGTGATCGTCACCGACACCAGGGTCGACACGATGATGGCAAACGTCAGGGTCAGCGAGAACTCGCGCAGCAGCCGGCCGACAATCCCGTCCATGAAGATCAGCGGCGTGAAGGCCGCGATCAGCGACAGCGAGATCGACAGCACCGTGAAGCCGATCTGCTTGGCGCCTTCGACCGCGGCCGGATATGGCGCCATGCCCTGCTCGAGATTGCGGTACATGTTCTCGATCATCACGATGGCGTCGTCGACCACGAAGCCGACGGAGATCGCGAGCGCCATCAGCGACAGATTGTCGATCGAGAAGCCGGCAAGCCACATCCCGGCGCAGGTGCCGGCCAGCGCCAGCGGCACCGAGACGCCGGCAGCGATCGTCGGTACGATCCTGCGCAGGAACACGAACACCACCACCATGACCAGCATGGCGGTCGCGAGCAGCGTGAACTGCATGTCCTCGACGCTGGCGCGGATCGTTCCGGTGCGATCGACCAGGGTCGAGATCTCGACACCGGCCGGGATCCACTGCTTCAGTTCCGGCAGCATCCTGCGAACGCCGTCGACGGTATCGATGACGTTGGCGTCGCCCTGCTTGGTGATCTGGATCAGCACCGCCGGCTGCTTGTTGAACCAGGCGATCGAACGCGAATTGCGGACGGAATCCTCGACCTCGGCAACGTCCGAGAGGCGGACGAAATTGCCGTTCGAGCTCTTGATGACGATGTCGCGGAACTCGGCCGCGGTGCGCATCTGCTTGTTGATCGAAAGCGTCTCGCTCAGCCGGTCGCCGTTGAAGATGCCGACCGGGCCCAGCGGATTGGCATTGATGATCGCAAGCCGGACGTCGTCGGTCGCGATCCCGGCATTCGCCAGCGACACCGGATTGAGCGCGATGCGCACCGCCGGCTGGTCGGCGCCGCTGACCGTCACCTCGCCGACACCAGGCACCTGCGAAATGCGCTGCGCCAGCACGGTGTCGGCGACGTCGTACATCGCGCTGGTCGAGATCGTCTTCGAGGTCAGCGCCAGCACGAACACGGGTGCTGCGGCCGGATTGGCCTTGCGGAATTTCGGCAACGACGGCAGGTCGCTCGGCAGATCGGCGAGCGATGCATTGATCGCGGCCTGCACGTCGCGCGCCGCGCGGTCGATGTTTCGGCCGATCGAGAACTGCACCTGGATGCTGGTGGTGCCGAGCGAACTCGTCGAGGTGATCTGGTCGACGCCCGAAATGGTGCCGAGCTTGCGTTCCAGCGGCGCGGCGACCGTCGCGGCCATCACCGAGGGATCGGCGCCGGGCCGCGACGCCGACACCCGGATGGTCGGGAAGTCGACATTCGGGACCGACGACACCGGCAGAAACTCGTAGGCGACGATCCCGACCAGAAACAGCCCGATCGCCAGCAAGGTGGTGCCCACCGGCCGGCGGATGAAGGGCTCGGAGATCGAGATCACTGCATGCCCTCGGTCGCACCCGCGATCGGCGGGCCGCTGGGACCGGGCTCAGGCACGGCCCGCTCGATCCGGCGGTTGAGCCGGTCGAGCGCGAGATAGATTACCGGCGTGGTGTAGAGCGTCAGCAGCTGGCTCAGCAGCAGGCCGCCGATGATCGAGATGCCGAGCGGGAAGCGCAGCTCGGCGCCGGTGCCGCTTTCGATCGCGAGCGGCAGCGCGCCGAACAGCGCCGCCAGCGTCGTCATCATGATCGGTCGGAACCGCAACAGGCAGGCCTGCACGATGGCGTCATAGGACGACATGCCCTGGTGCCGCTCGGCCTCCAGCGCGAAGTCGATCATCATGATCGCGTTCTTCTTGACGATGCCCATCAGCAGGATGATGCCGATCAGGCCGATCACCGAGAGGTCCTGCCCGCACAGCATCAAGGCCAGGATGGCGCCGACGCCGGCCGAGGGCAGCGTCGACAGGATCGTGATCGGGTGGATGTAGCTCTCGTAGAGCACGCCGAGCACGATGTAGATCGTGATGATCGCCGCCAGGATAAGCCAGGGCTGTCCGGCCAGCGAGCGCGCGAATTCGGCGGCGTCGCCGGAATAGATACCGACGATGCTGCCGGGCATGCCGATCCGGGTCTCGATCGCCTTCACCGCCTCGACCGCGTCGCCGAGCGCTTCGCCCGGCGCCAGGTTGAAGCTGAGCGAGACCGACGGGAATTGCGCCTGGTGCGAGATCGCGAGCGGCGCCGTGGTACGGACCAGCGTCGCGACCGCCGACAGCGGCACCTGCGCCCCGTTGGCGCCGGGCAGATAGAGCTTGTCGAGGATCGAGGGATCGCGCTGATACATCGGCAACGCCTCGAGCACCACGCGGTACTGGTTGGCCTGGCCGTAGATCGTCGAAATCTGCCGCTGCGCGAAGGCGTCGTTCAACGTGTCGGTGACGCCTTGTAAGCTGACGCCGAGCTGGCCGGCGCGCTGGCGATTGATGTCGAGCGCCGCACGCAGGCCGCCATCCTGCGCCTCCGACGAGACATCGCGGAAGATCGGATCGCGCCGCATCTCGGCGACCAGCTTCTGCGACCATTGCGAGACCTCGGCGGCATCGGTCGCGGTCAGCGTGTACTGGTATTGCGAGCGGCTCGACTGGGTCGAGATCTGCACGTCCTGCACCGGCTGGAAGTAGACGGTCATGCCGGGGACCGTCGCGATCTTCTGCTTCAGCCGCTCGATCACCTTGACGACACCGTCGCGCCGCTGGTCGAGCGGCTTCAGTGTCATCACCAGGCGGCCGACATTGGTGGTCGGATTGACCGAGCCGGCACCGATCACCGAGACCACGCCGACCACGTCAGGGTCAGCCTTGATGAGGTCGGAGACCGCGCTCTGACGACGCTGCATCTCGGCGAACGAAACGTCGGGGCCGGCCTCGGTCACCGCCGTGATCGAGGACGTGTCCTGCAGCGGCAGGAAGCCCTTCGGTGCCAGCACATACATGATCAGCGTCAGCGCGATGGTCGCGAACGTCACCAGCAGCGTCGCGCGCTGGCGCTGCAGCACCCAGAGCAGCGTGCGATGATAGAATTCCACCATGCGGTCGATGAAGCGGCTGACCGCGGCAAGGCCCGGGACCGCCATCTCTTCGTGGATGTTCTTGAGCAGCCGCGAGCACATCATCGGCGTCAAGGTCAGCGAGACGATCGCCGAGGTCACGACCGCGATCGTCAAGGTCAGCGCGAATTCGCGGAACATGCGGCCGACCAGGCCGGACATGAACAACAGCGGGATGAACACCGCGATCAGCGACACCGTCAGCGAGATCACGGTGAAGCCGATTTCGCTGGCGCCCCTCAGCGAGGCCTCCATCACCGTCTCGCCGCCTTCCATGTGGCGGACGATGTTCTCGATCATCACGATGGCGTCGTCGACCACGAAACCGGTTCCGATGGTCAGCGCCATCAGCGACAGATTGTCGAGGCTGAAGCCGGCGAAATACATGACGCCGAAGCTCGTGATCAGCGACAGCGGCAGGGCGACGCCGGCGATCAGGGTCGCGCGCAGCGACCGCAGGAACAACAGCACCACCAGCGTCACCAGCACGACGCTCAGGATCAGCGTGAACTGCACGTCGTGGACCGAAGCGCGGATCGTCACGGTGCGATCGGAGACCACGGTCAGCTTGACGCCGGCCGGGACGGACCGTTGCAGCCGCGGGATTTCGCCGCGGATCTGCTGGACGACGTCGATGACGTTGGCGCCGGGCTGGCGCTGGATATCGATGATGACGGCCGGCGTGCCCTGGTACCAGCCGCCGGTGCGGTCGTTCTCGAGCCCGTCGACGATCTGAGCGACATCGCCGATCGTCACCGGCGAGCCGTTGCGATAGGCGATGATGATCGGCCGGTAGGCGGCGGCGGCGGCGATCTGGTCGTTGGCGGCGATGGTGTAGGACTGCTGGGCGCCGTCGAGCGAGCCCTTCGGCCCCGACACGTTGGCGCCGGCGATCGCGTTGCGCAGATCCTCCATCGCGATGCCATAGGCCGCAAGCCGCGCCAGGTCGGCCTGCACGCGCACCGCGGGCTTCAATCCGCCGAGGATCGAGACCCGGCCGACGCCGGAGATCTGGCTCAACCGCTGGCCGAGAATGGTATCGGCAAGATCGCTCATCGCCCGCAGCGAGATCGTGTCCGAGGTCAGCGCCAGGGTCATGACCGGCGCGTCGGCCGGGTTCACCTTGGCGTAGACGGGCGGGTACGGCAGCGTCTTCGGCAGAATGCCGGCGGCGGCATTGATCGCAGCCTGGACGTCCTGGGTGGCACCGTCGATGTCGCGGTTGAGGTCGAACTGCAGCGAGATCTGGCTGACGCCGAACGAGCTGGTCGAGTTCATCGACGACAGCGACGGAATCTGCCCGAGCTGCCGCTCCAGCGGCGCCGTGATCAGCGAGGCCACCACGTCGGGGCTCGCGCCCGGCAGTTGCGTCGTCACCTGTACGGTCGGGAAGTCGACCTGCGGCAGCGCCGAGACCGGCAATGCCCAATAGCCCAGCGCGCCGCCGATCATCAGGGCGATGCCGAGCAGCGAGGTGGCGATCGGCCGGCGGATGAACGGTTCGGAGACGCTCATGGTTGCGTGCTCGCTGTTAGGTTGGACATTACGAGGTCAGGATTCCGGTCATGGCTGGGCCTTCGGCGCGCCGCCCGACCGTTCGCCCCCTGCCGCCGGCGCGGGCGCCGGTCCGGTCTGCCCCTTCTGATCGCCCTCGCTGTGGTCGCGCCGGCCGCGATGCTCGCCGCTCTGTCCGTCCTGCTTGGCGTCCTTGCTCTGGCCCTCGCCTTGCGCCCCGCGCTTGCCGTCCGGAGTACGACCGCGCTTGCGCGGCGCAAGATCGGCGGCCGGCGGCCCGTCGTCCTTGCCGACCACGACCTTGGAGCCATCCGCGAGATTGGCAAAGCCCGTCGTCACGACGCGGTCCGACGTGGTCAGGCCGCTGGCGATGACGGCTTCATGCTCGTTCTGCTGCGTGACCGTGACCGGCTTGGCGGTGACAGTGCTGTCCTCGCCGATGACGTAACTGAACGTGCCGGCCGGACCGCGCTGCACCGCCGAGGTCGGCACCACGATCGCCTGCGGCAGGGTCTCGACCTTGAGCCGCACATTGACGAACTGGCCGGGCCAGAGCTGGTAGCTGGCATTCGGCAGTTCGGCCTTCAGCTTCAGCGTGCCGGTGGTCGGATCGACTTGGTTATCGATGCCGGTCAGCTTGCCGGTATCGATCACGGTGACGCCGTCATTACCGAACACATCGACCGCAAGCTGGCCCTTCGCCGCCGCGGCGTTGACCCGCATGATCTGCTGCTGCGGCAGGCTGAACCACACCGCGATCGGTTGCAGCTGGGTCAGGATCACGAGCCCGGTGGTGTCGGAGGCGTGGATGATGTTGCCCTGGTCGACCTGGCGCAGGCCGGCGCGGCCGGAGATCGGCGCGACGATCTTGGTGTAGCTCAGGGTCGCGCCCGTATTGTCGATCGCGGCCTGGTCGGCCTTGATCAGCGCCTCCTGCTGCGCCACCAGCGCACGCTGCGTGTCAGCCTGCTGCTTGGAGCCGGCATTGCTGGCGGCCAGCTGCTCATAGCGGGTAAGGTCGAGCTTCTGGTTGGTGAGCAGCGCGACGTCCTGCGCCTTCTTGGCGACGGCCTGGTCGTACTGCGCCTGATAGATCGCAGGATCGATCTCGCCGAGCACGTCGTCCTTCTTGACGTCCTGGCCCTCGACGAAATTCACCTTGAGCAGCTTGCCATCGACCTGCGAGCGCACCGTGACGGTGTTGAGCGCCTTCACCGAGCCGACGCCGTCGAGATAGACCGGCACGTCCTGCATATGCGGCGTGGCCGCGAGCACCGGCACCGGCAGATCGGGCCGCGCGCCCGCGCCGCGCCCGCCGCCTCCATTTTGCTTGGGCTGGAAAGCGAGCCAACCGAGATAGCCGAGCCCGCCGAGGATCACGAGTGTGATGAGCAGCGACACCATGCGTCCAAGCAGGCGCGAGACCAGGCTCCGCTTGCGCGGGGCTGAGCTTTTCTCGTCGTCGCTCGAGTCGGGCTTAAAGAGCATCGACCGGTCTTTCCATCTTCGGTTCCCAGCCGCCCCCCAAGGCCTGATACAGGCTCACGATCGCCAATAGCCGGGCCAGCTGGGCTTGGGAATAAGCATCTTCCGCCTGGAACAGGGTCAGCTGTGTGTTTAGCACGGTTACGATGTCGGCGGTGCCGGCCTTGAGCTGCTGCTCGGCCAGGTCGAAGGCGCGTCGCGACGACGACAGCACGTCGCGCTGCAGCTGCAGCCGCCGCGTGGTCTCGCGGATCGCGACCAGCGCGTTGTCGACATCGGTGAACGACTGCACGACCGTCTTGCGATAGGTCTGCAGCAGCTCATCCTGCCGCGCCTTCGCGTTCTCGAAATTGCCGAGGATCCGGCCGCCGTCGAAGATCGGCTGGGTCATGCCGCCGACCAGGTTGAAGAAGGCCGCATGCGGCTGGAACAGCGAGACCAGCGCCTGGCTCTGGTAGCCGCCTGTCCCGGTCAGCTGGATGCTCGGGAAGAACTGCGCCCGCGCGCTGCCGACATTGGCGGTGGCGGATGCGAGCTGCGCCTCCTGCCTGCGGATATCGGGACGCTGGGTGAGCAATTCGGAGGGCAGACCCGGCGTGACGCGCGGGATCGCGACGGAATTGAGCGAGCCGCCGGCGACGCGCACGCTCTCCGGCGGCCGCGACACCAGCACCGCGAGCGCGTTGATGTTCTGGTCGAGCGTCTGCCGCAGGGGCGGCACCAGCGCGCGCTGGTTGGCCAGCACGCTCTCCTGCTGCGCGACGTCGAGATCGGAGCCGGTGCCGGCCTTGAAGCGATCCCGGATCGCATTGAGGATGCGCTCGGCGCTGGCGATGTTGCGTTGCGCGGTGCGCAGCCGGTCCTGTGCGGCGAGCACCGTGAAATAGGCGTTGGCGACGCTCGCCAGCGTGGTCAGCGCCACCACCTCGCGGTCGAACCGGTTGGCGACGGCGGTCTCCTCCGCCGCCTGCGCGGCGTCGCGATTCTGGCCCCAGAAGTCGAGCTGGTAGCTCGCGCTGAGCGAGGCGCTGTAGTTCACCACCTCGCGCCCGCCATTGGTTAGACCGCTGGCGCTGGAGCCCGAGGTGCGCGAATAGGTTTCAGACCCGTTGAGATTGACGGTCGGCAGCAGCGCCGCACCCGCCTGCCGCGCCAGCGCGTCGGCCTGCCGGAAGCGCGCCACGGCCGCGGCGATGTCGAGGTTGACGGTCTGCGCCTCCTCCATCAGCTGTGTCAGCTCCTTGGAGCGGAAGCCTCGCCACCAATCGAGCGTCGGAAGCGCGTCGCCCGGCCGGCCCAGACGCGCGGCCTTGTAGCCCTGCGGCACGTCGAGCGCGGGATCGGGGATGTCTTGGGTCAGAATGCAGCCGGCCGAGCCCGCGACCAGGCCGAGCGCGACAAGCGAGCGTCCCGCGAGCCGTCGCATGCGGACGGCGAGGCCGAAGCGGCCTCCAGGCACCATCACGGACGCGGGCTGGGTCACACCCATTCTCCGCCAAAGCCAGACTTCGCCCGTGGCGCACGAATGACGCAGTCAGCAATGGTCTGGGTGACGTGCACGGGGGTCATGCTTCCAATGGAACCTGGCTGCCCCATCCTACCCTTGGGACGATAGGGCGGACAGCCCTGTCACGATTGCGCGACGTCGCATCGCAAGCGATTTGCGGCTACCCGGAATGTCGACTTTTCCCTATTTTTACGGCATTTCCGCGCGCTTCAGACCGGTGCCGGAAGGCGTCATTCTTACAAAGATTTCATGGGGATTTCTCGGCCCTGTTGCTCCGAATCCGCAACATGCGCCGGAGCGACAACGATCTCGCAGCGCCAGGCGACGCCTCGTCAGGCCTTGACTTGGTCGATCGCGCGCACCTGACGCAAAAGCGCCGGCCGCAGAACGATTCTGCCAGACGACCCGCCCGCAGCAAAACAGCCTCCTCCGCGATGCCCATGTGGTGCGCGCCAGTCGGGTTCGGCGTGGTGAACCCGCCATTTGCCGCAGTGCGAAAGCCCTTCCCTTTTTCGATCAGCACACTAGGTTCGCCGCAAGCAAGACACAGACCGGCAAAGAAATTCCCCGACATGGCATTCAACAAAGACGTCATTGAAGCGATCGGCAATACCCCCCTCATCAAGCTGAAACGCGCATCCGAACTGACCGGCTGCACCATTCTCGGCAAGGCCGAATTCATGAATCCCGGCCAGTCGGTGAAGGATCGCGCCGGCAAGGGGATGATCCTGGACGCCGAAAAGCGCGGCGATCTGAAGCCCGGGGGGCTCGTGGTCGAATCGACCGCGGGCAATACCGGCATCGGACTTGCGGTCGTGGCGAGTGCGCGGGGCTACCGCACCCTGATCGTCATTCCGGAGACGCAGAGCCAGGAAAAGAAGGACATGTTGCGCCTGTGCGGGGCCGAGCTCGTCGAGGCGCCGGCACTGCCCTACTCCAATCCGAACAACTATCAGCATCTCGGCAGGCGTCTCGCCGAGCAGCTGCGCAAGACCGAGCCGAACGGCGTGCTGTTCGCCGACCAGTGGAACAACCTCGACAATCCCAAGGCACATTACGACTCGACCGGACCGGAGATCTGGCAGCAGACCAACGGCAAGGTGGATGGCTTCATCTGCTCGGTCGGCACCGGCGGCACGCTCGCCGGCGTCAGCCGCTATTTGAAGGAAAAGAACAAGGACATCGTCACCGCCTGCGCCGATCCGCACGGCTTCGCGATGTACGAGCTGTTCAAGAACGGGCAGGTCAAATCGACGCCGGGCGACTCGATCACCGAAGGCATCGGCCTCGGACGCAAGACCCCGGTGATCGAGACAGCGAACGTCGACGATGCGTTCCTGGTCTCCGACGAGGAAGCCGTGACCATCATCTACGAGCTGCTGGAGCACGAAGGCCTGTGCCTCGGCGGGTCGACCGGCGTCAACATCGCGGGCGCGATCCAGCTCGCCAAGCAGCTCGGCCCCGGCAAGACCATCGTCACCATTCTCTGCGACTCCGGCAACCGCTATCAGTCCAAGCTGTTCAACCCGGCCTTCATGCGTTCGAAGAATCTGCCGGTCCCGGAATGGCTGGAAAAGCGCAGCAAGATCGAGCTGCCGTTCGTCTGACGAACGACGTCCCCGCAGACGTCATTGCGAGGAGCTATTGCGACGAAGCAATCCATGCTTCCGATGCGGATGATTGGATTGCTTCGCTCCGCTCGCAATGACAGCGGAAATCACCGCAATATCTGGCTCAGGAACAGCTTCGACCGCGCATGCTGCGGGTTGGCGAAGAATTCCTGCGGCGTGTTCGACTCGATGATCTGACCGGCGTCCATGAACACGACGCGGTTGGCGACCTCGCGGGCAAAGCCCATTTCGTGGGTTACGACCAGCATGGTCATGCCCTCTCTGGCGAGATCGACCATGGTGTCGAGCACCTCCTTGACCATTTCCGGGTCGAGCGCCGAGGTCGGCTCGTCGAACAGCATCACCTTCGGGTTCATGGTCAGCGCGCGGGCGATCGCGACGCGCTGCTGCTGACCGCCCGACATCTGGCCGGGAAACTTGTTGGCCTGATGCGGGATCTTGACCCGCTCGAGGAACTTCATCGCGGCCGCCTCGGCATCCTTCTTCGGGATATTGCGCACCCAGATCGGCGCCAGCGTGCAATTGTCGAGCACGGTGAGATGCGGGAACAGGTTGAAGCTCTGAAACACCATGCCGACTTCGCGCCTCACCTCGTCGACCCGGCGCAGGTTCGGGCCGAGCTCGATGCCGTCGACCACGATCTCGCCCTCCTGGAATTCCTCCAGCGCATTGATGCAGCGGATCAGGGTCGACTTGCCCGAGCCGGACGGGCCGCAGATCACGATGCGCTCGCCCTTGCCGACCTCAAGGTTGATGTCGCGCAACACGTGGAAGTCGCCGTACCATTTGTTGAGCGTGGAGATGTTGACGATCGGGGTTGTGGACATGGTGACCTTGTTCAGTGGCGGCGGTGAGCGTTGAGCCGATGTTCGACGAACAGCGAGTAGCGCGACATTCCGAAGCAGAACACAAAATAGATCATTCCCGCAAAGGCGAAGCCGGTAAAGGCCGTCGTCGGCGTCGACCAGTTCGGGTCGGAGAACGATGCCCGCAGGGAACCCAATAGATCGAACAGCGCCACGATCGACACCAGCGAGGTGTCCTTGAACAGCGAGATGAAGCTGTTGACGATGCCGGGAATGACGTAGCGCAGCGCCTGCGGCAGCACGATCAGCGACGTCGTCTTCCACCAGGACAGGCCGAGCGCCGATGCGGCCTCCGCCTGCCCGCGCGCCACCGCAGCTAACCCGCCCCTGATCACCTCGGCCATATAGGCGCCGGTAAAGATCGCCACACCGATCAGGGCACGCAACAGGCCGTCGACGGCGAAATTGCCCGGCACGAACAACGGCAGCATGTAGGTCGCGAAGAACAGCACCGTGATCAGCGGCACGCCGCGCCAGAATTCGATGAAGGCGATCGAGAAGATCCGGATCAGCGGGATGCTGGAGCGGCGGCCGAGCGCGAGCGCAATCCCGATCGGCATCGAGGCAACGATGCCGGTGATCGCGATCACCAGCGTCACCAGGAGCCCACCCCACAGTCGCGTGTCGACGATGGGAAAGCCGCCGCGATCGAGCCCCATCAGCTTGATGCCGACGGCTATCCCGGCAAACGTCAGCAGGCTGCCGATCAGCGCTCTGCGCCCGGTCCGCATGCCGCCTCCGAGCACAAACAGCACGGCGGAGACGATGACGGCGGTGACCAGGAAATCGCCCCAGACCGGCAGCGACGAGAGCTGGAACTGGTCGCGCAGCCAGGTCAGCGGAAAGATCAGCCAATGGATCAGAAAGCCGACCAGGACAAGCACCTTGCCCAGTGCCCATGGCAGCGGGGCGATTGCCGAACTCTTGCTGAGATTGACCAAGAGATCGCCGGCGCCGCCAACGCTCTGCTCGAACAGCTGCAACACGCCGGCGGTCCAGCTCACGCCGAAGCCCGCGATGCCGCCGCCATGCAGCAGGAAGAACGCCACCACCGGAAACGCGAAGAAGAACAGGCCGGAGTTGATGCCCTTGGCCGGCAGGCGCGGCATCAGCAGCGGCAGCAACAGCGCGGCGCCGAGCCCATAGGTCAGATTGACCCGCCAGCGCTGCGTTTCCGGATAGAAGCCATAGATCAGCTGCGTCAGCTTGGCCTCAATATAGGGCCAGCAGGCGCCGACCTCGTGCCCCGCCTTTTCGGCGAGGCAAGCGGCGCGATCCTTGCCGGCCCAGACCGCGTCGACCAGCAGGAACTTGATCGTCGGGACAACGATGTACCAGGCCAGCAATAGCCCGAGGATCGTGAGCAGGATGTTGCCCGGCGAATTCAGCAGCCGCGTTCGTACGAAGCCGATGAAGCCGGTGGTCTTGGCCGGCGCCGCACGCTCGGCGACCAGATCCTGCCGGACAAAGGACGAGCCGGACAGATCCGTCATGCCGCCATGCTCCGGTTGATGCGCCAGCCATAGACGCTCATCAGCGCGCTCGTCGCGAGCGAGAGCAGCAGGTAGACGCCCATCGTCATGGCGATGATCTCGATCGCCTGCCCGGTCTGGCTTACCGCGGTGCCGGCGAACACCGAGACCAGATCCGGATAGCCGATCGCCACTGCCAGCGACGAATTCTTGGTGAGATTGAGGTACTGGCTGGTCAGCGGCGGCACGATGACCCGCATCGCCTGCGGCACCACGATCAGCCGCAGCGTCGCGGCGCGGCTGAGGCCGAGCGAAGCGCCCGCCTCCATCTGTCCCTTGTGCACCGACATGACGCCGGCGCGGACGATCTCGGCGATGAAGGCTGCCGTGTAGGTCGACAACGCGACCGTCAGCGCAACGAATTCGGGAATGACCCGCGCGCCGCCGGCGAAGTTGAAGCCTTTCAGCTGCGGCAGCTCGAACTTCAACGGCCAACCGAAGATCAGCATCGAGACCAGCGGCAGACCTATCAGGCAACCCAGCACATAGGGCCAGATCCGGATCATCTGCCCGCGCTGGAACAGGGCGCGCCGGGCGTGGTGCCGCAAGCCCAGCGCCACGACGATGCCGACCGCGAGCGCGGCGAGGAACGGATAGAGGCCGGGCTCACTGACCGGCAGCGGCACGATCAGGCCGCGATTGTTGAGGAAGAACGTACCGAGGATCGAGACGCTCTGCCGCGGCGCCGGCAGCGCCGCGAGCACAGCGAGGTACCAGAACAGGATCTGGAACAAGACCGGCAAGTTCCTGACGATCTCGACATAGATGCCGCCGATCCGCGACAGCAGCCAGTTCGGCGACAACCGGCACAGCGCCACGACGAAGCCGATCACGGTGGCGAAGACAATGCCGATCACCGAGACCAGGATCGTGTTCAACAAGCCGACGAAGAACACCCGCCAGTAGGTGTCGGAATTGTTGTAGGCGATCAGGCTCTGATTGACGTCAAAGCCCGCATTGTAATTGAGGAAGCCGAAGCCCGACGCAATGTGCTGGGTCTCCAGGTTCGTCCGCGCATTCGCCACGATCTCGTAGGCGATCCAGGCCAAGACCGCGGCGAAGGCAATCTGGGCGGCTAATCCGTTCCAGCCGGTCTTGCCGCCAAGCGCACGCTTCAGCCTGAGGGCAAATTGCAGCGGCGGTTTGCGGGGCGCGATGCTCATCGCGGCAGCCGTTGGCCGGACCGATCAGCGGATCGGCGGCGCGTACTGGATCCCGCCCTTGTTCCAGAGATTGTTGACGCCACGGGCGATGCCGAGCGGCGAGCCGGCGCCGACATTGCGCTCGAAGGTCTCGCCGTAATTGCCGACTGCCTTGACGATGCGCACCACCCAGTCCTTGGTCAGGCCGAGCTGCTCACCCAGATTGCCGTCGGTGCCGAGCACCCGCTTCATCTCCGGCTTGTCCGATTTGAGCATCGTGTCGACATTCTTCTGGGTGATGCCGAGCTCCTCGGCATTGATCATCGCAAACAGCGTCCACTTCACGATGTCGAACCACTGGTCGTCGCCGTGGCGCACCATCGGCCCCAGCGGCTCCTTGGAAATGATTTCCGGGAGCACGATGTGATCGGCGGGGTTCGCGAGCTTCAGACGGCTGGCATAGAGCCCGGAGGCGTCGTCGGTGAAGACGTCGCAGCGTCCGGATTCATAGGCCTTGACGGCTTCGTCGATGCTGCCGAATGCGATCACCTCGTACTTCATGTTGTTGCCCTTGAAGAAGTCGGCGAGGTTCTGCTCCGTCGTGGTGCCGGTCTGCACGCAGACCGACGCGCTGTTCAGTTCGAGCGCCGAATTGACCTTGAGCGACTTCTTCACCATGAAGCCCTGCCCGTCATAATAGGTCACGCCGGTGAAATTGGCGCCGAGCGAGGTATCACGCGACACCGTCCAGGTGGTGTTGCGCGACAGCACGTCGATCTCGCCGGATTGCAGCGCGGTGAAGCGATCCTTGGCCGACAGCGGCACGAACTTGACCTTGGTCGGGTCGTCGAGCACCACGGCGGCAATGGCCCGGCACACGTCGACGTCGATCCCGGTCCAGTTCCCCTTGTCGTCCGGTGATGAAAAGCCAGGCAGGCCCTGGCTGACGCCGCAGGACAGCTGGCCCCGGTCCTTGACCGTCTTGAGGGTTTGCGCCGAGGCGGACTGGACCGACAAGGCAGCGGCAGCGGCAAGGAGGACAGCCAGGGATACGCGTTTCATGGGTAGGCCTTTCAGGGTCGTCCGTTGGACGTTTGCTTTGTGATCGCCTCGCGTTCACGGGCCATCCCAATGATCCCTTGCAGCAAAAGATGCTGATCTGACAGTCAGTTTGACGTGCAAACCGGCCAGGCAACGGATCGTAGGTCGCGGCAGGCCCCTCAACGTGCGGCGACTGGTAGTTGCGGCGCATCACATAGCGACTGACGAGCCGGGTCAAGGGGTTGACGCACGTCTTCTACGTCTTGTTAGTAACACCTCCCGGCGTGGCCCTGTCTTCCCGACGCGGTACGGCTGCGGCAAAAAGTCTAAAGTCCAACGGCAGCAAACCATGACCTCCTCCGACGGCTCCACGCCCTCCCGCCCGCACGACGCCGCGACCCGCCTGGTCACGGCCGGCCGCGACACCAAGGCCCAGAAGGGCTTCGTCAATCCGCCGGTCTTTCACGGCTCGACC
Organism: Bradyrhizobium sp. USDA3010; assembly: GCF_056429065.1. Taxonomy (NCBI): domain Bacteria; kingdom Pseudomonadati; phylum Pseudomonadota; class Alphaproteobacteria; order Hyphomicrobiales; family Nitrobacteraceae; genus Bradyrhizobium; species Bradyrhizobium sp. USDA3010. Next base: position 53,341 of record NZ_JBWJZD010000032.1, on the reverse strand, counting down.
GTGCTCTATCCGACCGCGGAAGACCTCCACGCCCATCGCGCCGAATTTACCTATGGCCGCCACGGCAGCCCGACCACGCGGGCGCTGCAGGACGTGCTGATGGCACTGGAGGGCCCGCAATGCGCCGGCGTCGGCCTCGCCCCGTCGGGCCTCGCCGCGATCAGCACCACGCTGCTCGCCGTGCTGAAGGCCGGCGATCACCTGCTGGTGTGCGACAACGCCTATCGGCCGACCCGCAATTTCTGCGACAACATGCTGAAGCGCTACGGCATCGAGACCAGCTATTTCGATCCGCTGATCGGCGCCGGCATCGAGACGCTGTTCAAGCCGAATACCCGCGCGGTGCTGGTCGAGGCGCCCGGTTCGCAATCCTTCGAGATGCCCGACGTCCGCGCGATCTCGGCCGTGGCGCATGCCCGCGGCGCGCTGATGATCGACGACAACACCTGGGCGACGGCGCTCTATCACCGCTCGCTCGAACAGGGCGTCGACATCAGCATGCAGGCCGGCACCAAGTATATCGGCGGCCACTCCGACATCATGTTCGGCACCATCTCGGCCAATGCAAGGGCCTGGCCGCTGGTGCAGGAGGCGATCCGCCTGCTCGGCGTCTGCGCCGGCCCCGACGACGTCTATCTCGCGCTGCGCGGGGTCCGGACGCTGTCGGTGCGGCTGGCCCAGCACCACCGCTCCGGGCTCGAGATCGCGCGCTGGCTTGGCGCGCGGCCCGAGGTCGATCGGGTGCTGCACCCTGCCTTGGAGACCGACCCGGGGCATGCGATCTGGAAGCGCGACTTCACCGGCGCCTCCGGCCTGTTCAGCATCGTGCTGAAGCCTGTGCCGCAGACCGCGGTCGACGCGATGCTCAACGCACTCACGCTGTTCGGCATGGGCTTTTCCTGGGGCGGCTTCGAAAGCCTCGCCATCCCGTTCGACTGCAGCGACTATCGCAGCGCGACCAAATGGTCGCCGGGCGGCCCGACGCTGCGGCTGCATATCGGGCTCGAGAATCTCGACGACCTCAAGGCCGATCTCGATCGCGGTTTTGCCGCGTTGAAGGCCGCGCTCTGACTTTCCACGCCGGCTGCGTTAGACGACATTAACCACGACCGACCGGCCAAGACGCTGCCGCCGCCGCGTTGCGACTAACGTCGCACGCGTTGCGCACGCACGATCTCCGGGATTCTGCGGAGATGCGACGCCGCCGATAACTCGCCGTTCACCATCCCCACCAATCCCTTAATTGTCCGGACCTTCCATCAAGTTCCCTTATACTTTTGCGGCCGTACTGATGCTCCCGGGAAGGGCTGTCAGTGCCGCGAGGACGTGACTGCCCTGCGTCAAGGGCATTCAGACAATCGCATGAAGACGGCACGCATCGTGGTCCTCGGCATCGCCGGCGTCGCAGGCCTCGCGGCCATGTATCTCGCGAGCGTTGGCGATCGCAAACCGGCGCCGGTCGCGCCGCCAGTGGCACAACTGCCGACCGTCGAGGTGCTGGTGGCGAAGGCCGACATCGGGCTCGGTCAGTCGGTCAAGCCCGAAGACGTGCAATGGCAGCGCTGGCCGGCCGAAACCGCAAGCAGCGCGTTCATCCGCCACGACACCAATGCCGACGCCATGAACGACGTCATCGGCTCGATCGCACGCGCTCCCTTCATCATCGGCGAGCCGATCCGCGAGCAGAAACTGGTCAAGGCCAATGGCAGCGGCTTCATGGCCGCGATCCTGCCCACCGGCATGCGCGCGATCTCCACGGAAATCTCGCCGGAGACCGGCGCCGGCGGCTTCATCCTGCCGAACGACCGCGTCGACGTGATCCTGTCGCGACGCGACAAGAATCCCGACCAGCAACAGGGCAGCCGCGACATCATCACTACCGAAATCCTGCTGTCCAACGTCCGTGTGCTGGCGATCGACCAGGCACCGAAAGAGAAGGACGGCAACAACTCCCTCATCGGCAAGACCGTGACGCTCGAGCTCAAGCCCGAACAGGCCGAGACGCTCGCGCGGGCACGGCAGAGCGGCACGCTGGCGCTGGCGCTGCGCAGCATCGCCGACGTCAACGAGAAGACCGACGAGACCAGAGATCAGGCCCCGAAGCGGGGCGAGAGCATTCGGGTGGTGCGTTTCGGCATCCCGAGCTCTCAGACGACACAGAAGTGATGGGGGCTTCGATATGACAATTGCTGCAAAACAACTGGCGAGGCGGACCACGCTGGTCCGCTCGCTGTCAGTCTCGGCGGTCGCCGCCCTGATGCTGATCCCTGCCCTCGCCAGCGCGACCGATCCCGACAAAAATGCGGACGTCGCGGTGACGAGCAGCATCGCCGCCAAGACGCGCTTCGTCTCGCTCGGCGTCGGCAAGTCGGTGGTGGTCGACCTGCCCCGCGAAGCCAAGGACGTCCTGGTCGCCGATCCCAAGATCGCCAACGCCGTGATCCGCTCGGCCCAGCGCGCCTATATCATTGGCGCGGCGGTCGGCCAGACCAATGTGGTGTTCTTCGACGCCGACGGCAACCAGGTCGCCTCCTACGACATCGCGATCAAGCGTGATCTCAACGGCATGCGTGCCGCGCTGAAGCAGATGCTGCCGGGCGTCCAGATCGAGGGCGTCGGCGAAAGCGTGGTGCTGACCGGCACGGTGGCGAGCCCGGTCGAGGCCCAGCAGGCCGGCGACATCGCCGCCAAGCTCGTCGGCGGCCCCGACAAGGTCGTCAACTCGATTGTGGTGCGCGGCCGCGACCAGGTGATGCTGAAGGTCACCGTCGCCGAAGTGCGCCGCGACGTCGTCAAGCAGCTCGGCGTCGATCTCAGTGCCAACATGAACTACGGTACCGCTGCGGTCGTCTTCAACAACACCAACGCCTTCACCGCCAACAACGGACCGCTCGCCAACAACATGCTGACCGGCGCGGCCCTGAACAAGCTCGGCGTGCCGACCGTCACCGCGACGCTGCGCGCGATGGAGAGCGCGGGCGTGGTGAAGACGCTGGCCGAGCCCAACCTCACGGCGATCTCCGGCGAGTCCGCGACCTTCGTGTCAGGCGGCGAGTTTCCCATTCCGACCGGCGTCACCTGCCAGACCTCGTCGACAGGCACGATCGGGAATTGCGTCCAGACCGTCAGCTTCAAGAAGTTCGGCATCTCGCTCAACTTCACCCCGGTGGTGCTGTCCGAGGGGCGCATCAGCCTGAAGGTGATGACCGAGGTTTCTGAAGTCTCGATGGACAACGCGTTGACCGGCGGCCAGGGCGGCACGACCATTCCCTCGATCAAGACCCGCCGCGCCGACACCACGCTGGAGGTGCCCTCCGGCGGCTCGATCGCGATGGCCGGATTGATCCAGGAGCAGACCAAGCAGGCCATCAACGGAATGCCCGGTGTCGATCAGATCCCGGTGCTCGGACAGCTGTTCAGGAGCCAGGACTTCGTCAACAACGAGACCGAGCTCATGGTCATCGTAACGCCCTATGTGGTGCGCGCGGTTGCACAGAAGGAATTGTCCCGTCCCGATGACGGGTTCGCCCCGGCCTCCGACGCGCAGTCGGCGCTGCTGGCGCGCGTCAATCGCATCTACGGCGTTGCCGCCCGTGCCGAGCCGATCGGCGCCACGCCGGTCAATTTCGGCTTCATCATCGACTGACGCGCTGAAGGGATGGGGGATGCCATGATGACACGCAAAACACGAGCCGGCCATGCGAGGACGCTGTCGCTGTCCGGCGCCCTCGTCGCCACCGCGATCGCACTCGGCGGCTGCAATCTGACCGGCGACAATATTGCAACCGGCACGGTGCCCGACGACTACCGGCAGCGGCATCCGATCGCCATCACCGAGGGCGAGCAGTCGATCGTCGTGTTCGTGGGCCGCGCCCGCGGCAATCTCACCGAAACGCAACGCGACGACGTCATGGGAATGGCCCGCACCTGGCGCCGCGACGGCACCGGCGCGATCGCGATCGACGTACCGGCCGACACCTCGAATGCGCGCTCGGCGCAAGCGGTGTATCAGGAGATCCGCGGCGTGCTGGCGTCGATGGGCGTGCCCGCCCATGCCATCGTCAGGCGCTCCTATCGCGTCGACGATCCGCGCGCGCTGCCGACCATTCGGCTCAGCTATTCGAAGATGGCCGCGGTCGCCGGACCCTGCGGCTTGTGGCCGAGCGACCTGGGTCCCTCGATCTACAATCCCAGCTACAACGAGAACAAGCAGTGGGACAATTTCGGCTGCGCCACGCAGCACAATTTGGCTGCGATGGTCGCCAATCCGTCCGACCTCGTGCAGCCGCGGACCGAAACCGCATCCTACACGCCGCGCCGGTCGGTCGCGTTCCAGAAATACGGCAAGGGTGAGTCCACCGCGACCACCTACCCCGAAGCCGATAGAGCCAAGCTGAGCGACGCCGGGAAATGACCGAACAACAAGACGAGCCACAGCACGCCAACGACCACATCGCGCCGGCGCCACGGATTTCCGTGCAGGCCTTCTGCGCCAGCGTCGCGACCGCCACGACGGCGCGCGCCGCCGCCGAAGACCGCCGGCTCGCCAAGGCTCACCTCTCGGTCCATATGGGCGGCATCGCCGCCGCCATCGACGCCTATCACAAGGCGCCGACGCCCAACGTCATCATGCTGGAGACCGAGCCGGACATCGATTTGCTCGCCGGTCTCGACGAACTCGCCACGGTCTGCGATCCCGGCACCCGCGTCGTCGTGCTCGGCATGCCCGGCGAGACTGCACCGTATCGCGAATTGGTCCGGCGCGGGGTCAACGACTACGTCATCGGGCCGGTCAAGGTGCTCGACATCGTGCGCTCGATCTGCGGCCTGTTCTCGTCCTCGGAAGCAGTCTCTGTGGGCCGCCTGATCGCGGTCGCGGGCGCCAAGGGCGGCGTCGGCGCCTCGACCATCGCTCACAATGTCGCCTGGACCATCGCGCGCGACCTCGGGCTGGATTCGGTCGTGGTCGATCTCGACCTCGCCTTCGGCACCGCCGGCCTCGACTACAACCAGGATCCGACGCAGGGTATCGCCAACGCCGTGTTCTCGCCCGAGCGCCCGGACAGTGCCTTCATGGAGCGCCTGCTGGCAAAATGTGGCGATCACCTGAGCCTGCTGGCGGCTCCGGCCACGCTTGACAAGGTCTACGATTTCGGCGCCGAAGCATTCGATGCGATCTTCGATACCATGCGCATGACCACGTCCTGCATCGTGCTCGACGTTCCCCATCAATGGACCGCCTGGACCAAACGCGTGCTGGTCGGCGCCGACGACATCCTGATCGTCGCCGAGCCGGACCTCGCCAACATGCGCAACACCAAGAACATGATGAACCTGTTGCGGACCGCACGTCCGAACGACCGCCCGCCGCTCTACTGCCTGAACCAGGTCGGCATGTCGAAGCGCCCCGAGATCGAGGTCAAGGACTTCGCCAAGACGATCGAGAGCCAGCCGATCGCGACCATCCCGTTCGATTGCAGGTTGTTCGGTGAAGCCGCCAACAACGGTCAGATGATCGCGGAAGTCTCCGCGCGTCACCGCACCACCAAGACCTTCCTGCAGATCGCGCAACGCCTGACCGGCCGCCCCGACCTCGCCGAGACGCGCGAATCGTTCCTGTCGCCGATCCTCAGGAAGCTGCAGTCGCGTCGAAGCAATGGACGCCGCGCCGCCGGCTAGCCTTCCAGACTTTCGCGTGAGAGCGCTCTAGTCGCGGCGACTGGCCGCGACCGGGATCTTGTCCGCATCGCTGCGGCTCGCATCCCTGCGCGTCAACAGCCGCTTCAGCGCGGCGACATTGGCCGATCCCTGATCGGGCGGCAGATCGGCCTTCATGATGGTCTCAGCCTCGGCCTGGCGGCCCTGCAGACCGACCACGACGGCGAGATTGGTGCGCACCCGCATGTCGTCGGATGCGCGATCCCGGGCCCGGCGCAGCGTTTCCTCGGCCTTCGGCAGGTCTTTCGACAGCAGATAGGACAGGCCGAGATTGGAGAGCACCGATGGATCGTCAGGCACGATCTTCAAGGCGCTCGCGTAATACTGGCGGGCTTCGTCGTGGCGCTCGAGCTGATCGAGCACGGCGCCCTGCGCCGACAGGATGCGCCAGTCAGGGTCTTCCGGGGTGTGGGCGCGCCCGAGCACGTCGAATGCCTGCTGGAAATTGCCGTTGTCGGCGAGCGCCCGTCCGTAGCCGGCGAGCAGCGCCTTGTTGCTGGGCTGCGCCAGCACCGCTTGCTCCATGACCGCGACCGCCTGCGCCCGCTGGCCGGTGGCGCGCAGCGCCCGGGCGTATTTCAGCGCGGAGTCGGTGTCCTTGGGGTTGGCGCGGACGCGCTCGTGATAGGTCGCGATGTCGCGCCGCGGGTCGGCTGGGGCCGGCGTGGATTCCGCCGTATCGCCCAATGACCCAGTGATGTCGGACGGACCCGAGGTCTGACAGGCGGACAGCCCGATCAGCAGAATCCCAGCCGATACCGAACCGGCGAGACGGTGCATGCGGCCTGAAGGTCGGGGTAGTTTGTCAGACATCAATGAGACTCGGAACAGCGAAGGTTCCGGGATGCTCACAGCTTAACCCTAAGTTCCGGTTAAGGATGCCATCATCTCGCCGTCATCCGGCCCAGAAGCGGTGCCGGACGCGGCGCGAACCGCCAGCCTGCCGGCTGGATCAGTCGACGAACTGGGCGCCGAATTCGTGCCCGATCCGCCAGGCCAGGCGGCACTGACGCGGACTGCCGCTCGACAGGATGATGGTGAATTCCGGCGGAATCTCCAGATATTCTGCGATCACCTTGACGCCGCCAGCCGAGATATCGGTGATCATGCAGTCGCGAGGCAGCGACCCTGTGCCCAACTGAATTTTGGCGACGCTCCGGCACTCACGGCGTTCGCTCTTGCGGCGATTGACAAACATCCTGATCCCCAAGCCCTTTTCTGGATAGCTTCTCGGCTGGACAGCTTCTCGTTCCCACCGTCATAACGGGGAAAGATTGGAAACTGCCTAGCGGAACCAATCGCAATTGAGCGGTCATGTTCGAGATTCGTTTACCGGGCCTCACCGTTGAACCGTGAGGCCGGCTCCAGTGACCTCAGTGCCTCAATTGGCGGCCGCGCTCGTTACAGGCCCTGCCGACAGCGGGAACAAAAAGGGGTTGATCCCAGGTCATTTGACGATAGCGTGAGCCCTTCGACTCGAATTTGCCGGGATATCCAGGAAGTATGGGAAGTCTTGTTCTGCTCGATCTGATGGGGGGCGTCGCGCTCCTGCTGTGGGGCCTGCATATGGTCCACAGCGGGATTCTGCGGGCCTTCGGGCCCGATTTGCGGCTGTTGCTGGCCCGGGCGCTGAACAACCGCTTCACCGCCCTTGGCGCCGGCCTCGGCCTGACTGCCCTGCTCCAGAGCTCGACCGCAACCGCCCTCATCACCAGTTCCTTCGCCGCCGAGGAGATCGTCAGCCTGGTGCCGGCGCTTGCGATCATGCTCGGCGCCAATATCGGCACCACGCTGATCGTGCAGGTGCTGTCGTTCAACGTCGCCGCCGTGGCGCCGGTGCTGTTCATCACCGGCCTCGTCGCATTCCGCAGCGGGCCGCGCTCCCGGATCAAGGATCTCGGCCGCGTCTCGATCGGCCTCGGCCTGATGCTGCTCGCGCTGCATATCCTGCTCGATACGATGGCGCCGGCCGAGAATGCCCCGGGCGTGCGCGTGTTCCTGAACGCGATCACCGGCGATCCCGTGCTCTGCATCCTGATCGGCGCGGTCGTGACCTGGCTGATCCATTCCAGCGTCGCCAGCGTGCTGCTGGTGATGTCGCTGGCCTATTCGCAGTTCATCTCGCCCTATGCCGCGTTCGCGCTCGTGCTCGGCGCCAACCTCGGCAGCGCCGTCAATCCGTTGATGGAGGGCGCGCGGCGCGACAATCCGGCGAGCTACCGGCTGCCGGTCGGCAACCTCGTCAACCGCGTCATCGGCATCCTGCTGGTGGCGCCGTTCCTGCGCCCGATCACCGAGCACATCTACGCCTGGCAGCCGGACCTCGCCAAGGCGACCGCGCTGTTCCACATTGCCTTCAACGTTGCGACCGCGCTGCTGTTCATCGGCGTACTCGACCACTTGGCGCGCCTGCTCGAGCGCCTGTTGCCCAAGCGGTCGCAGGAGACCGATCCGTCACGGCCACGCTATCTCGACGAGAGCGCGCTGGAGACGCCGTCACTCGCGCTGGCCGATGCCGCGCGCGAGGTGCTGCATATGGGCGACCACACCGAGGCCATGTTGCGCAAGGTGATGGCGGCGATGCTGACCAACGATCGCGCAATGGTCGACCATGTGTCGAAGATGGACAACACCGTCGACCGGCTGAATGAGGCGATCAAGCTTTACGTCACGAAGCTCACCCGCGGCAGCCTGGACGAGCGCGAGGGTCAGCGCGCCATGGAGATCGTCGCGTTCGCGATCAATCTCGAGCATATCGGCGACATCATCGACAAGAATCTGAGCGAGCTTGCGACCAAGAAGATCAAGCATCGCCTGCAATTCTCGGCCGAAGGCGCCGAGGAATTGTCGGCGTTCCACAAGCGCACGATCGACTCGCTGCGGCTCGCGTTCGGCGTGTTCATGTCGGGCGACGCCGCCGAGGCACGCAAGCTGCTCACCGAGAAGGCGGCCCTGCGCGCGGCCGAGCTTGCCGCCGTCGAGCGCCATCTGGAGCGCCTGCGCGAAGGCCGGCCCGAGACCATCGAGACCACCTCGCTGCATCTCGACGTGTTGCGCGACCTTCGCCGCATCCATTCGCACATCTGCTCGGTCGCCTATCCCGTGCTCGACGCCGCCGGCGAGACTGCCGCCGATCGCGAGAATGCGGTCGAGGCGGCCGAACTTCCGGCGCCCGGGCGGCCGTGATCAAACTTGCTTCCAAGACTACGTAGGCGGCCGGTGTTCGGAGCCGGGCGGCCGCTGCGGAAACGCGGAGGCCGCCGCGAGCTGGTTGATGCTGTCCCGCTGGCGATCGAAAGCCCCAAGCAGGTCGCCTTGCAGCAGCCGGCCGCCTGACAGTTTCATCCGCAGCGGATCGACGTTATGGCCATTGATCCGCACCTCATAGTAGAGATGCGGCCCGGTCGAGAGCCCGGTCGATCCGACATAGGCAATCGTCTCGCCCTGACGAACGCGGTCTCCGATCTTCAGCCCGGGCGGGAAGCTCGCGACGTGGGCGTAGGTGGTCTCATAGCCGCGATCGTGCCGTACCCGGATATACTTCCCGTAGCCGTGCTCGTAGCCTTCGGTCTCGACGACGCCGGCGCCGGCGGCCGCAATCGGCGAACCATAGGGCGCGGCAAAATCGACACCCTCATGAAAGCGGCGATCGCCAAGGATCGGATGGATGCGCCAGCCAAAACCGTCGCCAAGGCGCCCGCTGACCACCGGCTTGCGCAACAGGAATTTGGTGATGGACTGACCATCCTCATCGTAGAAGTCGGAGCTGCCGTCATCCGGGGCCGTGAACCGATAGTAGCGGCGAGCCTGCCCGCCGGCCGTTAAGTCGATGAAGACCAGTTCCGGCTGGCCAATTTCGTTGGGAGCATAGATGATGTTGGCGACGTCGGCGTCGCCGAGAGGCTCGTCGAGATCGAAATCGCGGCCGCAAAGCCGCAAAAGTTCGGCAACGATCCCCTCGTCGACGTGATTGGAGCGTGCAAGCGCGTTAAGCCCGTCACGGAGCGTCTCGCCGGGGACGGAGTGGGTGTCGATCGACTGACGCAACAATTTCCCGTTCGACATGACGACATCCGGCTGTTCCGGCACGATCGCCTGGTACTGTCCGCTATCGGTGCGACCGACGGCGGACACTCCTGAGTCTGGTCGTTCGATCGACACTTTCGCGACATGGCCGCGCGGCGACCCGGTGTCTCCGTCTTGTTCGATGATCGTGATCTTCTCGCCACCAGACAGCGTCTCTTGACTGCCAGGCGACGGGAAAGCGGCAAGGATCGCCGGTGCGTCCTCGGCAGCGGCGGCCAACGCCCGCAGGATGGCGGACAGCGTGTCACCGCTCCTCGCGATAACGACATGTCGATGGTGACGCGACGAGGAAGGCGACTTCGGAAGGTTGGTTACGTTGACAGCCTCCCCGATCGGAGAATGCGGCTGCGGGACATCTTCACCGTCGGCATAGGAGCTGATGCGGCCCGGCAGCCCGCGGCGTGATGGACCCGCCCGTATGATGGCTGGTAACTCCGACAGCAATTGCGGGTTCGCTCGCTGCTCGTCCTTACCGTCTGCCGGTGCTTCGCGACGATGGTCCTGTTGTGGTTCGGGATCGATCTCCGCGAGCCGCGCTGACACACGGGTAAATCGACGGACCGAGCCGGCATCGCTCAACTGCTCGATCTTGAGCGCCGAGGGACTGCCTTGCGAGCCTGGTCTCCGATCCAGACGATCGCCGCGCCGCGCCTCGTCAACCGCTTGCCCGGTGAAGCGCGGAAGTGAAACGACCGGCGATGCTGCGAATCGCGTGCGATAGCCGAATGCACCGCGCAGCGCGCCACCAAGGAGCGCGACGGCCGCGGTCCCGATCAGGATCGTACCGGCCATCCAGCGCATACTGACTGCACGCCGGTCCGGCAGGCCGCGCTCGCCGGTCAGCGGCGGCTCGTCAAGCATCGGGACATCACGGACGCTCGATGGATAACCACGCGCTCTGGTCGGTTCGCCACGGCCGGTCATCAACGCACCTCATCCCTTGGCGCATGGGCTCGGGATGCAGCCACGCCCACAACAAAGCGTAGATGCCATACGCCTTGGGGCGATTGTTTGACCGTCGTTTTGTTTCGATCACAATGTCGAGCGGAGCCCGGTGCCGGACTCCATCGGGATAATCGAGGAGGCCCAGCATACCGCTCGCCGCACTGACGACCACGACGATCAGCTGTCGAGCGTCTTCGAGGCCTTGCCGCGGTTCTTCACGATCAGCATGATGTTACGGATGTAGATCAGCGTCGCGAGGCCCTGCCCGATGATGATGACAGGCTCGCGTTTGGCGAACCCGTAGATCAGCGTCATCAAGCCGCCGCCCATCGAGAAGAACCAGAACGCCATCGGCACCACGCTCTGGCCGGCACGTTCGCTGGAAATCCACTGCACCAGGAAGCGCGCGGTGAAGAACAATTGCGCGATCAAGCCGAACGCCAGCCAGAAGTCGAACTTGGCGACGAACACTTCGTAGAAATAGGCGCTGAGCGCCTGGCCGAACTGAATCAGCATCACTTCACCTCGGTCACATCGGGCACTTCAGTGCCTGTCACTTCAGTGACGACCGGCGTCGGCTTCTTGCGGCGGATCAGCCACCACACGCCACCGAGATCCATGATCCCGATCCAGAGCCGGTCGAAGAATCCATAATTCGACACGCCGGAATGGCGCGGGCGGTCGACGACATCGACATAGGCGATTGCCAGCCCCTCGCGGCGGACCAGCGCCGGAAGGAAACGATGCAGCCCGTCGAAATAGGGCATCGCCAGAAACACCTCGCGCGGAAACGCCTTCAGGCCGCATCCGGTGTCGCGGGTACCGTCGCGCAGGATGATGCCGCGCACGGCGTTGGCGATCCGCGATTGCAGCTTCTTGAAGCCGGTGTCCTTGCGTCCGACGCGCTGGCCCGCAGCGAGGCCAACCCGGCCATTGCCGCTCTCGATCGCCGCGATCAGGTTGGGCAGGAAGGCCGGATCGTTCTGGCCGTCGCCGTCAAGCGTCGCCACGATCGCCCCGCGCGCGGCGCGCACGCCGCTGCGCACGGCGGCCGACTGGCCCGACGAGACGGCGTGGCGGAGCTGCCGGAGATTGGACCGCTGCACCATGATCGCGCTCAGCCGTTCGCCGGTGGCGTCGGTCGAGCCGTCATTGACGTAGACGATCTCGTAGGCCCAGCGTCCGTCGAGCGCCGCCGCGATCTCGGCGATCAACGGCGCGATATTGTCCGCCTCGTTGCGCACGGGCACGACGATGGAAACGGCGACCGGCGTCTGGTCGGAAGCAGGCAAATCGGCACTCGTGGTTGGTGTTGGCAGCGGATGGAACCGGCCCGATCCGGCCATCGGGCGACCGCTTTTATGGGGCGAAGGCGTTCCTCGCAACCCTTTTGAGGCGCCCTTCCGACGGTCCTGACAGCGCCAACACGGTGCCATCCCGATCAATGGCGAAACCAAGGCGGCGGGCGGCGAACCAGTAGCGCACGGCCATTGCGCCGATTACGCCAACCAGCGCGCCGGCCATCACGTCGCTCGGATGATGGGCCAGCAGCACGAGCCGCGTCGCGACGATGATCAGCGCATAGACCAGCATCGCGACCCGTGCGCGTGGCCATACCGCCGACACGGCGAAAGCCAGCGCAAACGCGGTGATCGAATGTCCCGACGGAAAGCTCGAATAGGCCTCGGTGCCGGCGAAATGCTGGAAGTTGAACGCGTTGGCCTTGCCGCCAACAAAAGGCCGCCCGCGGCCGACGATCCACTTGATCAGCTCACCGACCGCCACCGACAACATGACCGACAGGAACAGGTATTGCAGCCTCGTTCCGAGGCCGAGCAGTGTCGCGCGCGGCACCCCGCGCAGCGCAGGTGCCGCCAATGCGACCGCAATCAGCAGCAAGCCAAGCGCGCACAGCACATATTCGTCCTTGCCGAAATCGGTGAGTATCTTCACCCACCAGAGCCCCGGCGTGCCGCGTGGCGGCATCAGACTGATCTCGACGACATCGACCGCATACATCAGCGTGATGATCACGGCGCCAACGCCAACGACGAGCAGGAGTACGTGGCGCGCGGAGCGTCGCGCCGCCTCGGCCCGGCGCGAATGCGACGGGGCACGCACGAGCTGGGCAAAGGATAGCCAGACCAGCGTCAGCAATCGTCCGAAATAATTGGCGGATTCCGCGGTGGCTGGCGGCGCCGCCATGTCACTCCGTCCCTTCGGAACGGAAGATCGCGATCGAAACGGCCTTGCCCTGCGAGATGTTGTAGCCGTCGATCCGCACCGGCGCGTTGTAGCGCAGGCCGATCGCCTCGGCGCGCTGCACGAAGGCGCGCTCGGAGCGCTGTTCGACCAGCGCGAAGCGGCAGGAGCCTTGCCCCAGGAAATCCGCGGCGCCCGATCCGTCGGTGAGCAGCGTCGAGGTATCGGTCATGAACACGAGGCTCGGCTCGTGGAAGCCGGCAGCCGCCGCCTTCGGGCCGACGCAGGTCACGTTGCGCAGCGCGCGCGCGACCTCCTGGCTCGGAAACACGGTGGTGAGCCGCGGCAACACCACGCCATAGGTGGCGCCCGCCATCAGTGCCGCGGCGATCACCGCATTGAGTAGCGAGCGCTCGGCGCGGCTATCCTCGAACATCCACCAGGCGATCAGGCCGAACACCATCGCCACCGCGAACAACGGCCAGGCCGGAAACACCGGCTGATGGATCGCCTTGATGGCGCCGACGATCACCAGCACGGCGCCGAACGCGGGGATGGCGAACCACCACGCAGCGCCACGCAACAGCCAAGGGGAGCGCGACAGCACACGTCGCTCCAGCGCGCCGACGGTCAGGATTGCGATCGCCGGATAGAGCGGCAGCACGTAGTGCGGCAGCTTGGTCAGCACCGCCTCGAACACGATCCAGGACGGGATCAACCAGGCCAGCAGGAACTGGGCACCCGGCTCGCGCCGCGCGCGCCAGACAGCCGGCGCCGCCAGGCCGGCGAGCGGCGCGCCGGGCCAGAACGTGATCCAGAACAGCAGCAGGTAGAGCCCGGGCGGCGCGCCATGGGATTCTTGTGCGCCGAGCTTGCTCAGCATGTCGCCGCCGACGGAGTCGGCAAAGAAGGTTTCGCCGGCGCGCAGGAAGATCAGCACGAACCACGGCAGCACCAGCACCAGGGTCCACATCAGGCCCCAGACCGGGCGCATGCGCCAGAACCAGGCCGCCGATCGATCGAGGATCGCAAGCCCGGCCATGGCGAGGCCGACGAACATCAGGATCAGCGGGCCCTTGAGCAGGATGCCGACCGCCAGCGCCGTCCAGAAGATCGCAGGTGGCGCCCATGATGGATGCGCCGGATCCTCGCCGCGTTGCCAGGACAGATAGACCCGCGCCATCGCGCCCATCGCCGCGGTGACCGTCAGCAGCAGCATGGCGTCGGTCTTGGCGAGCCGCGCTTCGACCCCGAGTAGCACGCAACTTGCCATCATCAAGGCAGCCAGCACCGCGCCCTGTCGCGTCACGAACGCAAGTGCCGTCCAATAGGTCAGCAAAACGGCGCCAATGGCGCCGATCAGGGACGGCAGGCGGTACACCCAGATGCGGACCTGGGCGCGCGGCACCCCGAGCGCGGAGATCGTTTTCAGCGCCGCCGCCTGCATCCAGTAGATGCCGACCGGTTTCTTGTAGCGGACGTCGTCCTGGAAGCGGATATCGACGAAGTCGCCGCTCTCGACCATCTGCTTGGTCGCCTGGGCAAAGCGAACCTCATCACGGTCGATCGGCGGGATGGTGAAGAAGCCCGGCAGGAACAGCACCAGGCAGGTCAGCGTCAGGAACAGGATCGAACGCCATTGGCTGGCCGTCGCGAACTCGAACGCCATGAACAGCCTGCGGCTTGAATGCGCAGGTTTTACAGACTGTTGCCCTGCTCCGAAGCGCCGGGGTTGGAGGCTATCCACCATGGGTTTCGCATACGATGAAACCGCAGCGCAAACAACCGTGCTGTTCCGCTTTCCCGCGCGATCATTGCACGCGGATCACAACGGTATCCGCTGCCCCCGTGGCGTCGATGACGGTCAGCCGCGCGAAGCCCGGCCCGGGCGGGTCGATCAGGCGCTGCCGCCGGCTGTCGATGTCCCCGGCTGAGACACCGTTCACGAGTACCGTCAGCGGCAGCACCCCGCCGGCGACCTTGACCGGCATCGCCGCATGACTGCCGCCCTCGGATTGATCGACGTCGATGCGTGAGCCGTTCAGCGGAAACTGGATATGTGGCGCCTGGTCGTTGCCGCTGCGAACCAGTTCGCCGAGCGGCCGGAACCGGCGCAGCGGCGGCGGCAGTTTCGCGTTGGAGGCGACCAGCACGCCCCGCGGCGGCTTCGGCAACGCCGCCGGGATCTTGCCGGTGCGTGCAAAGGCGTCGAACAGGATCGGCGCCGCCGCCGTGCGCCCAACCAGGCCCGGCACCGGCGCGCCATCCGGACGGCCGACCCAGACGCCGATCGTGATGCGGCCGTCGAAGCCGACCGACCAGGCGTCGCGATAGCCGTAGCTGGTGCCGGTCTTGAACGCGATCCGGTTGTGCACGCCGTTCTCCGGCGGCGGCGTGCCGAGCAGGACGTTGCCGACCTGCCAGGCCGCCGCCTGATCCATCAGCCGCATCGTGTCGCGACTGTCATTTGCCTGTATGATCTCGCGCAGCGGCTTTGTCGCACCGAGCCGCGCCAAGCCGGAATAGAGCTGGGCGAGATCCTGCAGCGTGATGCCGACGCCGCCGAGCCCCATCGCAAGGCCCGGCGCTTCGTCCTCCGGCAGCACGAGGTTGGCGCCGGCCTGCTTCAGCCGCGACGACAGCCGGCTGGCGCCGACGCGGTCGAGCAGCGCGATCGCCGGCACGTTCAGCGACAATTGCAGCGCCTTGCGGATCGGCACCGTGCCCTGGAACGTCATGTCGAAATTTTCCGGCGCATAGGTACCGAAGCGGATCGGCCGGTCCTCGATCAGACTGTCGGGATGGACAAAGCCGTCTTCGAAGGCGAGGCCATAGATGAACGGCTTCAGCGTCGAGCCCGGCGAGCGCACCGCACGCGTCATGTCGACCTGCCCGGCACGCCGCTCGTCGAAATAATCCGCGGAGCCCACGCGCGCGAGCACGTCGCCGGTCTCGTTGTCGACGACGACGATCGCAACCGAGACGTCAGGTCCTTGCGCGATGGCGCGGTCGCGCGCCAGCGCCTCCAGGTTCCGTTGCAGCGTGGCGTCCAACGTCAGCTTGATGACGGGCGCATCCTTCATCGTCGCGATCGCCTGATCGGACGAATGCGGCGCCAATATCGGGATCTGCTTGCGCAGCTTCGGCACTGGCGTTGCCCTGGCCTGCGCGGCGTCGTCCTTCGACACCACGCCGTCCTCGACCATGCGGTCAAGCACGCGGTCGCGCGCGGCGTGGGCGGCTTCCGGATAGCGGTCGAGCCGCCGCCGCTCCGGCGATTGCGGCAACGCCACGAGCAGCGCGGCCTCCGCAAGCGACAGCCGCTTCGGCTCCTTGCCGAAATAGGCGATCGAGGCGGCGCGCACGCCCTCGAGATTGCCGCCGAACGGCGCCAGCGCGAGATAGAGATCGAGGATCTGGTCTTTCGAAAGCTGCCGCTCCAGTTCAACCGCCCGCACCATCTGCCGCAGCTTGGCATAGACCGAGCGCTGGTGCCGCGGCTCGATCAGCCGCGCCAGTTGCATCGTAATCGTCGAACCGCCCGAGACGATATGGCCGCTTGTGATCAGCTGGAATCCGGCGCGCGACAGCGCCAGCGGATCGATGCCGTGGTGCGCGTAGAAGCGCTTGTCCTCATAGGCGAACAACAGCTTCAGATAGGTGGGATCGACCGATGCCTTGGCGTCGACCGGCAGCCGCCAGCGTCCATCCGCCATCGCATAGGCGCGCAACAGCTTTCCATTTCGGTCGACGACCGTGGTCGAGACCTGCTGCGCCTGCGCAAGCGGCAGCGGACCGAGCGAGGCGACCCAGGCGGCGAAGGCGCCGGCGATCGCGACGAGCACGACGGCCATTACGGCAACGACGCGAAGCGCCAGCCGCCCACCGCGCTTGTCATGCCCGGGCTTGACCCGGGCATCCACGTCATTCTTGCCAGCAGACGTGTCCCTGGAAGGCCGGGTCAAGCGCGGCCATGACGAGAAGAGTTTTGGACGCGCGTCCTTGCTCATTCCACGATCACTCATTTCGCCGGCTTCACCTCGACCGCACCGGTGCCGCTGCGGCCGTAGCGCGAGGGGTTGTACATGTCCTCGACATAGGCCTGCGGCAGCACGTATTTTCCGGGCGACACCGCGCGCACTACGTAAGCAACCGTGAACACCGACTTGTCGCTGGCGCCCCGGTCGATCGCCGCGGTGAAGCGGTCATCGCGGAACTCGGTGTTCTTCGGCTCGACGCCGTCCTCGATCCACTCGAGCGTGCCGGAATCGCCTGACGACACCAGGTTCGGGTTGTCGATCTCGAGCCCGGCCGGCAGATAATCGGCCACCATGATGTGACCGAATTCCGGTTTCGCTTCCGTCACCTTCAGCACAACCGCGAAGCGGTCATTCTGTTTCGCCTTGCTGACGTCGGCCGGCTTGCCGTCGAGCGTGAAAAGGCTGCGCTCGATCTTGAAGCCATTGGAGGCCGCGGGTTCCGGCGTCACCGGCGAGCCCGACACCGAGATCACCGCCTGTACCGGCGCATCGCCGGTATTGGTGATCTTGAGCGGCTGGCCCGTCATCTCCTCGGCCTTGTAGCTGCGATAGACCGCGGTCTTGACCGGCTGGCCGTTGATGTCGAGCGCCATCGTCTCCCTGGCGAGCGCGCGCGCCGCCAGCACCATCCACGCATTCTCCTGCGTCGAGGTGTAGGGCGACAGCCCCCGCGCCGCTTCGACCCGCAGCACCGCCTGCGTCAGCGTCGTGCGCGGCGCATTGCCCTCGCCTGCGAGCGAAACCAGCGCGGCCGCATCGCGCAGCGCCGAGCCGTAATCGACGCGGCCGAACTCGATCACCGGTTTGGGGTTCAGCGCATCGAGCGCGGAGCCATAGACCCGCTCGGCCCGCGCCTTGTCGCCGACCAGCGCCAGCGCCGCAGCAAGCTGCGCCTTGGAGATCGGCGTCGCCAGATTGTTCAGCTTGGTGTCGGCGAGATAGCGCAGGTCGCCGATCGGCGCGGCGCCGTTGCGCGCGAGCACGTAGAGGCCGTAGGCCAGATCGCGGCCGCCGTCCTTCTCCGGCTCGTTGGCATTGACCACCGAATTCCTGACGCGGTCGAGGGCGTTCTTGAACAGCACGTCCGGCACCGCAAAGCCCTTTTCGCGGGCCCGGGTCAGGAAGTCGGTGACGTAGGCGTCGAGCCAGGCGTCGTCGCCGCCTGCTGACCACAGGCCGAACGAGCCATTTGATCCTTGTCGCGCCAGCAGCCGCTCGATCGCATCGCGGATGCGCTGGTCGACCGCGGTGTCCATCGCAAGATGGGCGCCGGCGGCGAGATCGTTGACATAGAGCAGAGGCAATGCGCGGCTCGTGATCTGCTCGGAGCAGCCATAGGGGTAGCGATCGAGCGCCTTCAGGATGCTCGCCGCATCGAGCGCGGTCGACAGGCTCGCCGAGATCGAGACGCTGCCGGTGCCCGGCACGAGATCGGAGAACATATCGGACGTCAGCGTAAGGCTCTCGCCCTTCGCCAGCGTGCGGATCGAGCGGCGCGCCAGCACCTGGGTCGCCGGCTTGACGTCGAGCGCATAGTGCCGCGCCAACGTCATCCCGTTCGGCCCTGAAATGTCGACGTCGAAATCGGCGCGCCCCGCGCCGCCGGCCTCGAGGCCCAGCGACAGCGACGTGCGCTGCTTGGCGGCAAGCTTCACGGTCGTGGTCGGATTACCCGAAGCCTTGACCGGGCCGCTCGCCTTGACGCTGACGGCGTAATCGCCGGCGGCGCCTTCGACATTGTCGATATCCATGCTGATGGTGCCCTTGTCACCGGTCAGCAGGAAACGCGGTAATGTCGCGGTCACCACCACGGGATCACGCACGATGACATCAACATTCGCGCGGCCGAGTTTGGTGGCACTCCACGCCACCGCCATCACCCGCGCGGTGCCGGCGAATTCGGGGATATCGAAGCTCACCTCGGCAGTGCCGTCGGGACCGACCGTGACGATACCGGAATAGAGCGCGAGCGGCTTCTGCGTCGGCGGCGAGCCCTGCAGCTCGGCGCCGGCGGCGTCGCCGCCGCTGCGGATCTGACCCTGGGTGCCCTGCATGCCGTCGATCAGCTGGCCATAGAGGTCGCGGATCTCGGCGGTCAGGCGGCGCTGGCCGAGATAATAGTCATCCGGCGCCGGCGGCTTGTAATTCGTCAGGTTGAGAATGCCGACATCGACCGCGGCCAGCACCACCTTGGCGTCCTCGCCGGGATTGAGCCCGCCGAGCTTGACCGGAATCTTCAGCGTCGTGCCCGGCCGCACCAATGCGGGCGGCGAGAGCTCGACGGCCAGCGTGCGTGTCTTCTTGTCGATGCCGAACCATTTCAGCCCGATCGCGCGGCCCGGCATGCGCCCGGCAGCGGCGTCGAGCGGACGGCGCAGCGTCGTCATGATGTAAGCGCCGGTGCCCCAGTCCTTGCCGACCGGGAGCTTGACCTGTTGGGTGCCCTCCTTGACGTCGACGCTTTGGGTCGTCAGCAGGCGGTCGCCAAGCACGTAGACCGTGAGCTTCCCGGCGGTGCGCGCGTTGACCGACACCGTCATGGTGTCGCCGGACTGATATTCCGGCCTGTCGATCGAGGTTTCGAGCAGATCGGGCGTGTCAGCGCTGCCGTCGGAATACCAGCCGACATCGAACTGCACCGAGGTCACCGGACCATCGGCATCGGTCGATTTCACATCGAGCCGGTAGCGGCCGGGCTGCGGCTGGAAGGTCAGGCGCATCGGCTTGTCGGCCGCGAGATTGACGTCACCGTCGGCGACGCGGCGGGTCGATTTGACCGGCTCATACTGCCAGGACGAATTCTGTCGGTACCATTGGTAACGCGACTCCAGCTTCAACAGCTCGTAGCGCAGTCCGTTGCGCGACAGCTGCTTGCCGTCGGGCGCGACGAACACGACGTCGAACTCGGCCTTGTCGCCCTCGGCCACGCTCTTGTCGCCGAACAGCGGCTTGACGCCGATCAGCGAGGCTACTGGGGCAACCGGCAGCACGATCTTGCGCTCGACCGAACGGCCGCCAGTCTCCGCCATGCGGATGAAGATCTGGGCCTCCTGCGGCCGGGTCGAGGCCGGGACCTTCTCGAGCTTGACCGGGAAGCTCGCCGCGCCGTTGGCATCGGCCTCCGGCAGGTCCTCGATCGGGGTCCGCTCGTTGCTCGCGGTCTGCTCGTCGTCGACGCCGAACTGGTAGCCGGCGTAGCCGGGCCGGCCGGCCGCCGCGGGCGCGACCAGCATGTCGCCCTCGAGCTGCAGACCCGAGGCCGGCGCGCCATAGAGGAAGTGGCCGGAAACCTGAAGTTCCACTGGAACTTCAGCTTTGATCACCTTCTCCTTGCTGGTCAGGTCGAATTCGATCCGCTCAGGGATGTAATCCTCGACCATGAAGGTGGTCTCGCCGACCGACGAGCCCTTGGGATCGGTAAAGACACGCGCCCGCCAGGTCCCCGTCGGCACCGCGGAGTTCAGCGCCACCGCCAGCATGCGGCCGCCGGCGCCCTGGTCGGGCAGCACGGTGCGGCGGAATTCGACGCCGTCGGGCCGCTCGATCACCATGGTCAGCGGCGTCCCGGTCAAGGCATTGCCCTGTCCATCGCGCAGCAGCGCGGTCAGATAGACGGTCTCGTTGGAGCGGTAGACGCCGCGCTCGGCGTAGACGAAGGCGTCGGCGCCTGCCGGGATCGCCCGCCCTGCGACGCCGCGGTCGGTGAGGTCGAAAGCGTTGGTCTTCAGGCTCAGGAAGGCGTAGTCGGCTTTCTCGCCCGTCACCGTCAGCAGTGCCGGCGACAATCCGCCCTCGCCGCGCGCCAGCCCCTGCTCGAACAGCACATGGCCTCCTGCATCCGTCTTGCGGGTGGCCAGGATCTCGTTGTTGCGGGCGACCAGCTTCACCTCGGCATTGGCGACCGGTTCGGTCGAGGCCAGCGAATTGACGAAGACGTGGATACCGTCATTGCCGGAGAAGGCCGACAGGCCCATGTCGGAGACGATGAACCATTGCGTCGCCAGCGTGCCATCGTCATCGCTGCCCGGCCCCTTGGCCGCGGCGGTCATGACATAGACACCCGGCTGCAGGTCGCCGAGCGCCTGATCGACCGGAAATGCGGTGACGACGTCCTGGTTCAACGTGGTGGCGGTGGCGAGCTCGCCGGACCACACCTTGACGCCGCGCTGGTCGCCGAGATCGGAGAGCTGATAGCGGTTCAGCGTGCTCTGGAAGTCGCTATCAATCACGGTGTTGATCAGGTTGCGGTCGCCGATCCGGAATACGTTGACCGTGACCGCCGGCGTGTTGACGCTGACCACCGGGATACCGCGCTGGCCGGTCCGCGGCAGCACGTAGGCCCGCCCGGTGAACCGCACGAACGGCTTGCGGTCGCGGACATAGATGTTGAACTCAGCGGATTTCGGCAGGGTCTCCTTGACGGTTGACGGCAGGCCGGCGCGCAGATTGATGTTGTAGCGCTCGCCGTGCTTCAGCCCGTCGACGCAGAGCTGCTGGCCCTCTGCCGACAAAGCCGGCTTGTCGGTGCCGGCTAGTGCGAGATACGGCGCGAAGTCGACGCGCTTGGCCAATTCCTCGGAGAACTGGAAGCAGGCCCGCGGCGAGGCCGCGTCGGAATCGACGGTATAATCGAGCAGCCGGAAGCCGTGCTCGTCGCGCATCTTCTCATACTGGCCCCGGACATCGGCGACCTCGCGCAGGTCGAGCGACAGCCGCAGCGCGTCGAGCGCCGGACGCCACAGCTTGCGCTCCGCGAGCGCCTTGCCGAGCACGGCCAGCGAATCGGCCTCCTCGCCCGCATTGCCGGCGCGCTGATAGGCGATGTAAGCGGCCGTGGAGGCGCGCTCCATCAGGAAGGTCTGTTCGCTGGAGCTGGCGGAGCGGATCTGGAACACGGTCCTGGCAAGCCGCAGCCAGTTGGCGCCGTCCTCGGGCGCGGTTGCCGCGATCTGGCCGAGGATCGTGAGCCCGCCGCGGAAATCATTGCGCTTGAAGGCTGCGTCCGCGTCGGTGCGCAAGGTAGCGGCCGACTTGTTGACCGAGCCCGCCTCGCTCTTGATCTGGGCCTCCAGCTTGATCGCGGAATCCGCGAGATCGTCGCGCCTGAAGGCCTTGTCCGCAGCCTGGGCGCTCACCAGGCCGAGCGCCAGCGTGGCGCAAAGTGCGGCCGCACGAACCAATCCGATCATGATGGAGCTCCTGAACGCCCCGCGGTCGAACGCCGCGTTGGGGCTAAAAAATGCGCGAAAAGGTGACGGAGTGAAGGCGCCGACATGAACGGACGAAAACGTCGCAGATTGCATTGCCGACATTCCTTCGACCAGCCCCGGCGGCAGCGTCATGCCGGCTCGGCGGGCGGGTCTGGCCAACACAGGACAGGACCCCTGCTCGCCTTTGTCGTCTGACCACAAAAATCGGTTCGGACGGACTTGGCGGAAAGGCGGATTTTTCATATTGCGGATGCTACAAGGCGGCCACGGTCCCGTAGCTCAACTGGATAGAGTAGCGGATTTCTACTCCGCGGGTTGCAGGTTCGAATCCTGCCGGGATCGCCACGCCTCTCCCCTTCGATGAAGCCATTTTGCGGAAGCCGCGAAGCGGGCCGGAAACAAACCCGGGGTAGCGTCGCGTCATTGCACCAAAAAGGGGATTCGGTCATGTGGGATTTCATCAACGAATTGTATCGGGATTTCTGCCTGGCCCGCCTGCAGGAGATGCGGAAGCTGGAGCATCATATCTGAACAGGCGCGGCGCATGGACAGCGATCAGCCCTTGGCCGGCGCCATCCTGACGGCGGTGGTGATTGCCGCGGTGGTCTGGGTGACAATCGGACCTCCGCCGGGGCACAAGAAAGTCAGCAGCCAACCCCAGACTGTCGCGAGACGCTAACGCCCGTATGAATACGGGTTGCTCGAACCTTGGCGCCAGTCTTGCAGACAGACCATCACTGGGATTGCGGGCCCAGGTTGAAACAGACCGCCGCCGGGACAATTCATTTCGAGCCCGGCGGCGTAGTTTCGTTGGGGGCCCAATTCTAAGGTTCTCTTAACCACCAGCGAAGGCCGCGCGCGAGAGCGTGGACCGATTGCGCGTCCGTTCGCGTTGTACAGCGCCATGCGTACAACGGGTCATTGGGTCATCGTTGCGGTGTGGGGCGCGGCCGTTCTCGCCACGCCCATCGCAACCGCCAAGGCACAACAGGTGCAGGCCGGAACGCTCACGTGTCGTGGCGGCCCCGATACCGGTTTCGTCCTGGGCGCGGTGACCAATCTTGATTGCGTGCTGCAGGCCGATAGCGCACCGGACAGCCGTTACGTCGCAGCCATTCCCAACCTCGGCGTTTTCATCGGCGACCAGGAAGTCGCACTGGCCTGGAAGGTGATGGCGCCGGTGCCGTGGCTCGGGCTCGACCAACTCGCCGGCAGTTACACGCACGAAAGCGGCGCGCGTGATAATGTCCTCACCGGCGGCACGAATACTCCCGTCACTCTGCATCCGTTGAACGAGGGTGCTTTCTCTAGTCCGCTGGTCGAAATCGAGAGCCTGGAAATTCGACCGGTGGATCGCTGATTTTGATTGAAGCCGCGTGCCAGCTGCCTAAATGCACAACGCCGCCCGCTTGAAATAGACGCGGACGGCGCTGCTCCTAGCCCCAGGAAGGTGATGCAAAATCCTGACAGCTCCAAGAGCGCACGTTCTGTGCCAACGATCATGGCCCATATGGGCTATTTGGCTGCAGAGAAACGAAGGTAGGCTAAGCACCGAGGCACTGGTGACGGTGCCTCACGACCAAAGTGTCAACTTGGCCTCAGCGTGGCCCACGCGCTGAGGTCATTCTTTTTGATGTTCACGGTCTGCTCTGAAATCGCGTCTTGCTCTTTATCATTCAGCGCACGAAACGATTCCGTGGTTCTCCGTGCGTGAACAAAGTTCCGACGGCGCTTGAGATGCCGAACGTATTCTGTGCGTCACGTTGCCTGTTCCGATTCTTGCAGCGATCCTAGGCGGCGTGTTTCGTGATTTCTTAATCTGGAGCTGCTTCCTCGAAGAGATTGCCAGCGCTCTCATTGTTCGTCGATATTTTGGGATCGATATGGAAGACTCCGTCCAGATCCGTTGCACACGCTGCAAAAACGTCTTTCGTGATCGCGCCAAGCGGCTGCAGAATGGTTACTCGCGTCAGTGCCCTAGCTGCGAGATCGTCCTCTTCTTCGACGAGGACTCGCACGATTCAAATATCAAGCGAGCGATGCGAACCGCACGGCGCGCGCGGAAGGAACTGCGTGAGAGCGAGGGCGTGAGCGCGAGAAGGGCCGCGGGCGTTCCCCGGCAGTACGGCGGCCGCTTGGCATCGAACTCTCGGGGAACCGAAGACGACGGTGCCGATTGAGTTTGGCGCCAAGGGCTACCGCACTATCCGCCTCGGCCGACATTTTCCGAGGCACGGTCGAGCCACTGGCGTGTCGACTCGTCACTCCAGCCGGGAACGGCGAAGCGTGCCGCCGGCGTTGCAGCCGCGGGCGAACGAACGGTTGCGGATTGGCGTGTGTGGGAGTGACGCCGTGTTGCGGCGCTCGCCGACACGCAAAGGATGACCAGTAGGCCAAGTGCCAAGATACAACGCATCGCATTTGCTCCTGACGACCACCGCGACAGCGCCGAGAGAACGATCACCTCGCCCGGTTGCTCGGCCGATACGCCATTCCCATTTAGACCCCGCCGGCTTTCAATTCTTCCAGCATCTGGTCGATCCGCTTGCGCTTTGTTGCAGTCTCGCTGGCAGCGCAAGCTGCCAGACCCTTGCTGCATCGATCACGTCGCCTCCAGTGGCCGGATCAGGACCGCTGCTTTGCCTCGACGTAGCGCTTGAAATTGTCCAGGATCGCCTGCCAGCCGCCGCGCTGCTGCTCGACCGAATGGGTATCCTCGCCGTCGAAGCTGACCTGCAGCTTGACGCCGCCCGCCTCAGGCGTGAACGCAACCTGCGCGGTGCGGTCGCCGAACGCATATTCCAGCAGCCGGGGCGCCTCGACCTTGGTGTAAGTGCCGGCGAAATCGAACCCCATGCTGCCGTCCTTGGCTTCCATCCGCGACGAGAATGCGCCACCGGCGCGCAGGTCCACGGTCGCAGCAGTGGTGTGCCAATCGTCGGAGGCCGCATTCCACTGTTTGATGTCGTCGGGCGTGGTGTAGGCGCGCCAGACATCTGCGATCGGCGCGGCAACGGTCGTTTCGACGGCAATCTTCATGTGCGTTCCTTCGTCGTTCCTAACCGGGTGCGCGCACGGGGCGCCTGACCGCGGTCACTACTAGGGCTATTCGCCGTGATCCACAAACCACTCCGCCGGACGACAGCGCCTGCCAGGGCCGCCGGGAACACGGGGTGGCCGGCGACGCCGTTCAACAAACCAAATGGTGTGTGGCCGGCACAAGAATTTCGTCAAGAATGACCGTGTATGGAAGACGGGTCCAACGCCCGGAGAGGACGACATGCGGAACCTGAATACTGTGCTGAGCAAGCTGAACGACCGCCTGCTGCGGCTGGAGGGCGAGCTGTTCGTGCTGCGATCGATCGCGCGCGCCGCCCTGACCTCCGGCGACGAGTCCGCCATCCGCACCCGCAAACTGCTCGAAGGCGCCAAGCTCGCGCTGGCAGACGAAGCCGAACGGCCGCTGGACGCCGCGACCGGGAAATACGTCGCGTCCGCGATCGCCATGGTCGAAGAGCTGCTCGAGAATCCTCGCGAGGCAGCCCCGCTGTTCAGGGTGATCGACGGCGGCAAGCGCGACGATTAGCCCGCAGTCAAGAACTACGGACCGGGCCTAGCTCGCGCCCTGCATAGCCCTGTCATACGCCTCGATTGTCACCTTTGCGCGGACCGCAACATCCGCGGCCGTCATGCCCGGCTTGTAGAGGCTGCTGCCGAGACCGAAGGCGCGAATACCCGCCTTCGCATACTCCGCGAAATTCTGGTCCGAGACGCCGCCGACGGCGGCGAGCATCACATCCGGCGGCAGCACGGCGCGAATCGCCGAGATGCCGGAAGCGCCGAGCACGCTTGCCGGAAAGAACTTCAGGGTCGAGGCGCCCGCGCGCACGGCGAGCAGCGCTTCCGTCGGCGAGAACACACCGGGCATCGTGATCATCGCGTGGTGCCGGGCGCGCGCAAGCACGTCGACATCGACGTTCGGCGACACCATGAGGCGCCCGCCGGCGTCATGGAGACGATCGACGTCTCCCGCGGTCAGCACCGTGCCGGCGCCGATCAGGACATCAGCGGGCGCCCGCTTCGCCGCGATCTCGATCGAACGGAACGGCTCGGGGGAGTTCAGCGGAATCTCGATCGCGGTCATATCAGCCTCGAGCAGCGCGCTCACGATGCCCAATGCCTCGTCCGGCTTGACGCCGCGCAGGATCGCGACCAGCGGACGCTTCATCGGAGGAAACGGAATGCTCATGCGTTGATCCCTCAATTGGTCCAGATCGCCGCCGCGGCGCCGGCGAGGCCACGGCGAACCGCCTCCTCCGCATCCATCACGTTGAGCGGAATCGAAAGGCTTTCGAGCGCGATCCGATAGAGCCGTTGCAGCCGGCCCGATGCAATCAGCGTAACCGGCGTTGCTGGCTCCCGCTCGGCAAGGCCGGCCGCCAGCTCGGCACCGATCAACGTGCCGGAGATCGTTTCACGGGCCGCCTGCGCGCTGCCGCCGAACAGCAACTGCCGGGATCGCACCCGAAACAGCAAATTGGCCGATCGCGCCGGCGTTGCGAACGCCTCGACGACGGCCGAGCGGAACGCATCGGCATCAACGGCCTCTTCCGCACCGGCGACGGCATGCGACAGAATGGTATCGCGCGCAACCACGCTGAACAACTCGCCGGTCATGAAGGTCGCAAAGCGCTCGACCGTTCCACCGCGCAGGCGCACCCATTTGGAATGGGTTCCCGGCATGCAAACGAGGGCCTCGCCCGGCGCATCCAGACCGAGCGCGCCGAGCAACTGGGTTTCCTCGCCACGCATCACATCGGGTGCCGCGGCATCGCGCTGCGCAACCCCGGGCAGGATGCGGATATCGCGCGGCTGCCCCCTGACCACGACGGCGCCTTTGAGGATTTCGGACAGATGCGCCGGTGTGTCGACATAGCCGGCCTCGACCCAGCCCTGCCGCGCGCCGGCCATGCCGCAGATCACGACAGGCAGATTGGCTGCCGCGCCCAGCGCGTCGAGATGCGATTGCAGCACCGACGGAAAGCCGGCCCTGGCGGCCGCCGTCATGCCATCGTCGCTGCGCCGTTCGCCGAACAGCTCGCCGCCGGCGCTCATCAGCCAGAGCCGGAAGCTGCTGGTGCCCCAATCGACCGCGACATAGGAAGGCCCGCTCATCGCGCTCTGTTCCACGTTCTTGGTTTCCGGCTCGGCGATGGCGCCGCCGAACAGACGCGATAACGGCGTTCAAGCCGCCGCGCAAGGCGCGCCAATATCGCGCAGCCACGCGATCACGCGAACGCGCGCATGCGACCGCCGGGCCCTGTTCGCGTCGGCGCGTGCGCGGATCGGTTACCGCGCGCCCTTCAGCGTACAGGAGGTCGTGCAGGTCGTGACGTTGCCATGGTCACACTTGATGCAGGCGTTGACGCACTGATCCATGACCTTGGGATTGTACTGACTATAAAGATTGGCCGCGCAGCTGTTGGTCGATCCCGTGACCTCCGGGTCGGACCAGCAACCGGACAGTAAAAATGCTGCGGCACTCAAAATGGCGACCTTGCGCATAAGGCCTCCTGCCACGCTCTATCCAAGTATCCTTGCAAGTAACCTTGATAGGTTAGGTTAAATTTCGGTTTCAATTGCGACCTGATCCGGAAGCAGTATTGCTTATCCACCGGACATTTCCCCAAGGTCCGGGCCCACACCGGCAAGGCCGTCAGGCGACCCCGCCTGGCGGCTTTGTTGCCCAGCAATGCACAAGGATACCAACAAGATGGCCCGAAAGCCGCGGTGGTCGTTCAAGGAGGACCGACGACTGATGGAATTGGCGCGCTCCTCCAAGTCCCTGGAGGAGGTCGTGAAGGCGACCGGCCGTTCGCCGGAGCGCATCAAGAAGATGGCGATGCGCCTTGGCCTCTCCATCAAGCCGCGTGGCGCCACCAAGAAATAGTTTGAAATGCGGCCGCGGCCGCAACCCGGCCGGCCAGAGCGCGTTTGAGCGAAGTGGGCACCGATCCGCTTAAAGACGGCGCGTCAGAAACAAAGATCTAGGGTTCCGGCGGACAATCGTCCTTGGCCCGCACCGGGATCGCCTTGACCTCGCCCTCGGTCTTGACCTCACGCTCAGCCTTCACCTCGCGCTCAGCCCTGGCCTCTTGTTCATCCTCGCCCGCCCGCGTGCAGGTGGTCAGCACGAAAGCCACGCGGCTGCATTGCCACGCCGGCCCGAGCGCCGCGCTCGACACCGGTTCTGGCGACGCCAGCGTCAGGGATAGATACGCTACCAAAACGGCACCCGCCGCGCCTGCGGCAGCCAGTGCCGCGCCCGTTCCGGACCACAGCTTGGACATCATGGCCTTGGTTCCCGCCGATCTCTGGGAGTCGAGGCAGCCCGCCTGTCCGCGTGTGACCGCAGTCACAGCCGGGACCAAACAGTTCAGCCCGAATCTTTGGGCTTGATGTGGGAGCGATATTGCACTGCCACAAGGCAGGGTCAGCGCGCCGGCTCGATCACATTACAGTTGGTCCGGCCCGACATCAGGCAGTCCTGCAGCTTGCTCGCCGCCGTCAGGTCATGCGCAAGCCAGAGACCGACCGCGAGCATGACCACCGCGACCAGCAGTCCGATCAGCGCCCCGCGGCGGTTGCCTCCGTCTTCGGATTCGCTCATGGCCGCTTCGGTTCCCTTTTGCCATCGCCTGCATCATGCCCGTTTGCACGGTTGCGTGCGATCAATTCTGCAACAGTCGCACAACGAAATGCGCGCCGGCAGCGATCGGCCCTGCAATTCCATTGCGGGCTGGCGCGACTCGCGAAAAACTGCTCGCCGAGTGGAGCGCGTGTGCGGGGCGTGCCGGTGAGCGAACAAGAAGCGAGTTACGATTATCAGCGTTACAGGCAGCTGCTTTCGGAAGCTGTCGACGAGACCAGCAGACTTCGGCTGATCAGCCTCCTGATCACCGAAAAGGCGCGCGACAGGCTGGAAGCGCAGCGCGCCTCGGACCGGAGCGCGATGACCGCCGAGACAGTCGCCAAGGTCCTCGGCAACGGTCGGCGCGAGCAGTTTCAGCGCGGCTAGGCCTGTCGGCAGGTTCGGTGACCAACCACTCACCACGCCGGCCGCCAGCCGGGCGCAAACACCACCGTCCGCCATTTGCTGTCCGCTCATATCTCCTTTGCTCCACAGCCCCTCGTTCACCACTGGCCTTTTCGCTGCCATTCACTTATTGAACGCCGAACCGAACCCCATCCATCAACGAACAGAAAGCAGCAGGCTTCCTCTATGAGTGGCTTCAAGGAACCGGGTTTTGCCGACCGCCAGAAAGCGGCCCTGCAGGCGCGGCAAAACCTCCTCAACAAGTTTCGCACCCAGCCGGGCGCTGACGATCCGACCGTGAAGGCACGGGCCGAGGAGCGTGCGGCTATCGCCGAACGCCGCGCCAAGGCCAGGGAAGCCCGTGAAATCGAGAAGGCCGAACGGAAGCGCCGCGAGGAAGAGGCCGCCGCTGCCGAGGCCATCCGCATTGCGCGGGAGAAGGAAGAGGAAACCGCACGACTGGCTGCGCTCGAGGCTGAACAGAAGGCCAAGCGCGACGCGCGCTACGCTGCGCGCAAGGAGCGCGGCAAGAAGAAGCGCTGAGGCGTAACCAGGCCCGCCACGACGGCGGGCCTGTGATGGATGAGCGGTGGCGACGGTCAGTTCTTCTTCATGCCGTCGTCTTTCTTCATCATCGCGCCGCCATCCTTCTTCATGGCGTCGTCCTTCTTCATCATGCCATCGTCCTTCTTCATGGCATCCTTGGACATCGTGCCTTCCTTCTTCATCGCATCGTCCTTGCCCATCTTGTCCTGAGCGAAGGCGGCGGGCGCAAGCGCGAGGCTGAACGAGAGCAGCGCGGCGGAAAGGCCGAGGCGGGTCTTGGTGGTCATGGTAATGATCCCTTGTGTGGTCGAATGTGAGCGCGACGACTTGCCGCTCTCTCCTCGACGCACTTGCGCCGCCGGTTGTTACCTTCAATAACAAATTCTTGAAGCATCCCGGCGCGTACGCCCATCGCTCATCGCACGAGGATCGGGCGGCGGCGCAGTGTGCGCCGCAGCAACGGCAAGACTTGCGACCTGACGACTTGCGACCGCCTGTCGGCCCGCACTATCAGGGCGCCTCGAACTATCAGACTAGAGAGGTTTCACGCCAAGACCGGCTAGGCTAAAGCTCCGCGCCGGCCTAACAGCCACTCAAGAAGCTCTTCAGGGGAAGAACCATGCTCACACGCCGCCACGTCCTCGCTTCCGCGCTCGCCGCACCCGCCGTCCTGCGGATGGGTGTCGGGACCGCGCATGCCGCGACCACGCTGAAGATCTCGCACCAGTTCCCCGGCGGCACCATCGACAAGGGCGATTTCCGCGACAGGCTGTGCCGGATGTTCGCGGCCGAGGTCGCCAAGCGCTCGGGCGGCGACCTCACCGCCGAGGTCTATCCGAACTCCTCGCTCATCAAGACCAACGCGCAGTTCTCGGCGATGCGCAAGGGCGCGCTCGATCTCAGCCTCTATCCGATGCCCTATGCCGGCGGCGAATTGCCGGAGACCAATATCGGCCTGATGCCGGGCCTGGTCACGACCTACGACCAGGGCCTGCGCTGGAAGAAGGAGCCGGTCGGCAAGGCGCTGAGCGACTTCCTCGCCGACAAGGGCATTCTGCTAATCTCCTGGGTCTGGCAGGCCGGCGGCGTCGCGAGCCGCTCCAAGGCGATCGTGGCGCCCGAAGACGCCAAGGGCCTCAAGGTGCGCGGCGGCTCGCGCGAGATGGACATGGTGCTGCAGACCGCCGGCGCCGCCGTGCTGTCGGTGCCCTCAAACGAGATCTACGCCGCGATGCAGACCGGCGCCTGCGATGCTGGCATCACCTCCTCCACCAGCCTGATCTCGTTCCGCCTCGAGGAGGTCGCGAAGTCGCTGACCTCGGGCGCCGGCGCCTCCTATTGGTTCATGCTGGAGCCGTTGATGATGTCGAAGGCGATCTTCGACAAGCTGCCGAAGAACCAGCAGGACGTCATCCTCGCCGTCGGCGCCGAGCTCGAGGCGTTCGGCCGCAAGGGGGCGCAGGACGACGATACCGAAGTCACCAAGGTCTATGAGAGGGCCGGCGCCAAGGTCAGCGCACTCGACGCCGCCATCGTCGGCAAGTGGCGCGACATCGCGCGCGACACCGCCTGGAAGGACTACGGTGCCAAGACGGCGACATCAGCCAACCTGCTGAAGCTCGCAAGCGACGTCGCCGCATGATGCATGGTCCGGCCGCGGATCAAGCCGAAACCCCAAGCATCGCCACGGGCCATACACCCGTGGCGCTGCTCGGGCGTGCGCTGTCCGTCTGCAACAACATCATCGTGGTGTTCGCCGCGCTCGCCCTGATCGCGGCCTGCGTGATCCTGAGCTACAGCGTGCTCGGCCGCGCCCTGTTCCACAGCCCGAACTACTGGCAGGACGAGGCCGCCGTGTTCCTGCTGGTCGGCGCCACCTTCATGTCCTCGGCCTATGTGCAGAGCCAGCGCGGTCATGTCGGCATCGAGGCGTTCGTCGGCCTGCTCTCGGCGCGCGCCAACAGCATCAGGCTGTGGCTGGTCGACGTCGCGAGCTTCGCGTTCTGCACCTTCTTCGCCTGGAAGTCCTGGACCCTGGCGCACGAGGCCTATGTGGACGGCCAGGTGTCCAACTCGATGTGGTCGCCGCCGCTCGCCATCCCCTACGGGCTGATGGCGCTCGGCATGACGCTGCTCTGCGTGCAGCTCCTTCTGCAAATCCTCATTCCGCTGACCGGTGGCGCACGCCGATGACCGTGTTTGGTATTGGCATCTCCTACGGGCTTGCCACCCTGTTTGCGATGTTCTCCGGCATGCCGATCGCGTTCGCGCTCGGTGCGGTCGCCGTCGTGTTCATGGCGATCTACATGCCGGCGGCCTCGCTCGATACGGTGACGCAGAACGTCTACGAGGAGATGGCCTCGATCACGCTGCTGTCGATCCCGCTGTTCATCCTAAAGGGCGCGGCGATCGGCAAATCCCGCGCCGGCCAGGATCTCTACTCGGCGCTGCATGCCTGGCTGCACCGCGTGCCCGGCGGGCTCGGCGTCGCCAACGTGTTCGCCTGCGCCCTGTTCGCGGCGATGGCCGGTTCCTCGCCCGCGACCTGCTCGGCGATCGGTTCGGCCGGCATCCCCGAGATGCGCAAGCGCGGCTATTCCGGCGGCTTTGCAGCGGGGATCATCGCCGCCGGCGGCACGCTCGGCATCCTGCTGCCGCCCTCGATCACGATGATCCTGTTCGCCGTCGCGGCCGAGAAATCGCTGGGACGGCTGTTCCTCGCCGGCATCGGCCCCGGACTGCTGCTGGTGTCGTTGTTCGGCCTCTACGCCGTGTTCCGCTTCCGCAAGGAATACGCCATGGCCCGCGCCGTCTATGACGCGACCGGCACGGATGCCGCGATCCTGCAACGCGACGAGTTCACCATGGCCGAGCGCTTCAGCGCGCTGCCGCGCGTGATCCCGTTTGTGCTGCTGCTAACCGGCGTGATGATCGCGCTGTATGGCGGCTACGCGACGCCGTCGGAAACCGCCGGCCTCGGCGGCCTTCTGGCGCTCGGGCTCATCGCCGTGATCTACAGCGTGTGGAAACCGAGCGACCTGTCGCCGATCCTGAAATCGACGATCCGCGAGTCGACCATGCTGATGCTGATCATCGGCATGTCGCTGCTTTATTCCTATGTGATGAGCTATTTGCACATCTCGCAATCGGCAGCCGAGGCGATCGTCGCGATGCACCTGCCGCGCTGGGAGCTCTTGTTTGCGATCCTCGTGATGGTGATCGTGCTCGGCTTCTTCCTGCCGCCGGTCTCGATCATCCTGATGACCGCGCCGATCATCCTGCCGCCGCTCCGCGCCGCCGAGTTCGACATCATCTGGTTCGGTGTTGTCATGACCATCGTGATGGAGATGGGCCTGATCCACCCGCCGGTCGGCCTCAACATCTTCGTCATCCGCAACGTCGCGCCCGACATCCCGCTGAGCGAGGTGATCTGGGGCACGCTGCCCTTCGTGCTGCTGATGATGTTCGCCGTGCTGATGCTATGCTTCTTCCCGGAGATATCGACCTGGCTGCCGAATCTGGTGATGGGGCCGGACGGCGGGCGCTAGACCGGTCGCCTGAAGCAATCGCGTCAAACGGGAGCTTCAGGCCGCCTCCTGCTCGCGTGCCGCAAGAGCCTGCTCGATCCGGCGGACCAGCAACGCCGTCGGACGTCCCTCGCGCTGCAGCCGGCGGAGTTCATTCCACAGCCTGATGATTTCGCGGTCTCGCTCGGCGTCCATGGCATTCTCCCGGAGTGCCTTACTATGAACGAAACAAGAACAAAACTCAAGGCCGCAACAGGCCGTCGCTGGCGCGGGAACCAGGACGACGCAGCGCGATTGGTTCCTTCATGAAAATGGCCAAGGCAATTCGCAAGCAAGCGCAGACCGCGGAGCGGGTCGCATCGGCGACCGCGGACGCAATCGTCGCCGATCAGATGCGCTCCCTGGCCCGCGCCTTCAGGAGCCAGGCCGAGATCCTGAAGAAGAAAGAGAAGCAAAAGAAGAAACAGTCCCGCCCCGGCTAGGGATAGCCGTCGCCCGGTGTATCGACCTCGATCACGTCGATCCGCGACACCGATTTGCCCTTCCGCAGCTCCTCGTAGGACGTCTCCGCGCTCAGGCAGAACAGCGACCTGCGATCCGTGCCGCCGAATGCACAGGCGAGCGCGCGGCGGCCGGGGACCGCGATGCGCGCACGCTCGACACCATTGCGATCGATCCGGACAAACGCGTCTTCGGTGAAGGACGCGACCCAGACTGCTCCGTCGCCGTCGAGGCAGATGCCGTCGGGATCATTGACGCGACCGAACCGCCCGCGAAGGCTCAGGCCGCCGTCCGGCGCGATGTCGTAGCCGGCAAGGCATGCGCCATCCATTTCCGCGACGACGAGCCGTCGGTGATCCGAAGACACGGCGATGCCGTTCGGAAAACGCAATCCGTCGGCGACGACGCGGGCGCCGCCGTCGGGCATCACCAGGATGATGCGGCCGACGGCGCCGCGGCCCTCCGGCGGCGGTAGATTGAAGCCGAGATCGCCGACATAGGCACGGCCCTGCCCGTCGACGATCATGTCATCGATCGTACCGGTCGCGATCCCGGAAAGATCGGCATACAGCGACAGCGCGCCGCCGGAAAACCGCAGCAGCCGCTTCCTGAACATCGTCAGCACGACGATGTCGCCATCAGGCAGCACGCCAAGACCGCACGGCGTGTCATCGGTCACCGCCGCATGCTCCTGGCGTTCGCCTGACGGGCTGATGCTGAGCAGCATCCGCGCCATGCAGTCGACGAACCAGAGCCGCCCGCGATGCCAGCGCGGGCCTTCGAAATAGCGCCCGCCATCCAGGATGGTTCTGAGCCGAGCCGTCATGACGCACCGGCCTGAAAGAACAGATCTGACATGAGAAAGCGCCCCGCCGCACGTTTGGCGAGAATATATCCCTGCTGGGACCGGTCAAACTGGCGTCTCGGCCCCTTAAAAAGACCCGCAAAACCCCGGTTCCCGCAGGGTTCCACACGCTGTATGCCATATTTTGCCGCGTTTTCCCTGTTGAGTTGCGGCAGCGTTAATACTCGAGAATCGAGGGTGGTAGTAATCTGCGGCGGATGTGCCGCGTACGACGCGTTCCGTTTGTGCCTGATCGTTTCAGGGGGGCCAGGGAATGAACCGTTGCCTACGTCCGCTGGCGTGCCTCGCCACGGTGGCCGCGCTCGCGCTGCTTCCGCTTGAGGCAGGCGCCAAACCGCATCATCAGCACCAGGCCAAGAGCGGCCATGGGGACAAGAAGGCGCACGGCGCCAAGGCGACGCGCGAGAGCGCTGCCGGCAAGCGGCGCCATGCCAGGCATGGCGCCGACAAGCGTAAATCAGCGAAGGCCAAATCCGCGTCCAAATCGGCTGAGACCACCAAGGCGCCCGAGCCGGAAAGACCCGACGGGCCGCAATTGTTGGGCGATCTCGCCGCGGTCAGGGACGCGATCGTCGCGGCGCGCCGCGGCAAGACCAGCGACGCGACCGATATCCAGGCAAAGATCACCGATCCCGTCGGGCGGAAGCTCGTCGAGTGGTATCTGCTGCGCCACTCGGAGTCGAATGCGCTGTTCAGCCGCTATGCGGCATTCGTCACGGCCAACCCGGACTGGCCAAGCGTCACGCTGTTGCGCAAACGGGCTGAAGCGCGGATGTGGCAGGAGCGCAGCGATCCGGCCACGGTGCACGGCTTCACGCTCGATCAGCCGATCAGCGCCAAGGGCAAGTTCGCGCTCGCCCGCACGCTGCTCGCCGAAGGCGATCGCGACGGCGCCGCGCGGCTGGTGCGCGAGGCCTGGCGCTCGGAAGAATTGTTGGACCGTACCGAGAGCGACGCCTACGACGCATTCAAGGACCTGCTGACGCGCGATGATCATCGCGCGCGCATGGACAAGCGGATCGGCGCCAAGGATCTTGCCGGCGCGCGGCGCGCAGCACAGCACCTCGGCAGCGACGAGCTGGCCATCGTGAAGGCTTGCGGCGCGGTCCGCGGGCAATCCAGCAAGGCAGAGGACGCCCTCAACGATGTGCCGGCGGACGCCCGCAGCGACCTCGGCTACACGCTGTGCCGCATCCAGTGGCTGCTCGCGAAGAACCGGATCGACGATGCGGCGCGCGTGACGATTGCGGCGGCGCCCGAGACGATGGCGCAGCAGGACACCGACCAGTGGTGGCGCGAGCGCCGCATCCTCTCCCGCAAGCTGCTCGACCAGGGTGAGTACCAGGCGGCCTATGACGTCATCCGCGCCGCGGCGCCGCCGGACAATCCCTATTACCGCTCCGACATGCACTTCATGCGCGGCTGGATCGCGCTGCGCTATCTCGACGATGCCAGGACCGCGGCGGCGCATTTCGCACGGATCGACGAAGGCCAGACCAACCCGACCGTGCTGGCGCGCGCCGCCTATTGGCGCGGTCGCGCCGCCGAGGCGCTCGGCAACAGCGTGGCGATGCGGGCCGACTACCAGGCCGCGGCGCGCTACCCGACCGCCTATTACGGTCAGCTCGCGCTGGCCAAGCTCGGCCGTGACGGCATCGAGCTGCGCGCGCCCTCGCCCGCGGCCAGCGCCGGCAGCATCGCAGCCGACGAGCGCGTGCGTGCCGCCGACATGCTCTACGCGATCGGCGAGCCCGATATCGTGCTCTATTTCGCTGCCGACCTCGCCGAGGAGAGCGCAGATGTCGGGATGCTCGAGGCGCTCGGCGAGCTCACCGGCCGCCGCAACGATGCCCGCGCCATGCTGCAGATCGGCAAGATTGCGCTGGCGCGAGGCTTTGCCTTCGACCATTACGCCTTCCCGGTCATCGGCATTCCCAAGCACACCCCGATCGCCCCCGATATCGGGCGCAGCATGACCTACTCGATCGCGCGCACCGAAAGCGCGTTCGATCAGCGCGACAAGTCGGCGGCCAACGCCGTCGGCCTGATGCAGGTGACACCCGAAGCCGGCCGCGACACCGCCAAGCGTTTCGGCGTCAGCTACGACTGGAGCAGGATGGTTTCCGATCCGGTCTACAACACCCAGATGGGGGCCGCAGAATTGAGCGCGCTGCTGGCGGAATATCGCGGCTGCCACATCATGACCTTTGCCGGCTACAACGCCGGCCGCGGCCGTGTCCGCGACTGGATCAAGGCCTATGGCGACCCGCGTGATCCCAAGGTCGATCCGGTCGACTGGGTGGAGCGGATTCCGATCTCGGAGACGCGCAACTACGTGCAGCGCGTGATGGAGAATTTCGCGGTCTATCAGGCGCGGTTTGAGGACGCAGGCACGGCGTTGGCGGCAAAGAGCGGCGACCGCGTGACGCAGGAGAGCAACGCGGCGCCGGCTGAGGCAATGCCGTCGCAATAATGCAGCGTCGTCCCGGCGAAGGCCGGGGCGCATAACCACCCTTGTAAGTTGTTCGCAAATTGTTGAGCCAATTGCCCCTTACGTCGGCCGCGGCGTTTGGATCTCGGCCTCCGTGCGCAATTGCGCACTAGCTAGGCCGGGACGACGCGGAGGGACCACCCTCAATCCACCTTCACATTGGCTTCCTTGATCATCGGCCACCACTTGGCGATAGCCATCCTCGACGCCCAAATCCCCCAATCGACAAGCAAGAGAACGTACGACACGGCGAGGACAAATATGAACCACAAGCCGAATCCGTCTAACCCGGACGTATGATCCTCATAGGTGCCGCTCGTCGTGAAGCATTCGTATGGTGTGTCTCCCGCGGTTGAGAGCAATCCGGAGGCCCCCGCGACGGTAATCAGTCCCATAATCAAGTTCGATACGATAAGAGTTTTGCTGCGGGCGAGAAGAACCGGCATTGCAATGACGATCACTGCAAGGACGAGCGTTCTGACGGATTGTCCCTCGCCAAACATCATTCCCTGGCTCGCGCAAAGGTCGTTGTAGGCCTTTGCGGCGACGGGCTGAAGACTATGAAAAATAAGAATCGAGAGACCGTAGGCAATCAGATTGGCCGCCCGGACAGCGCTTCGGAAGTAGTTGCGCAACATCTGCCAAGCCATCCAACGGCACCCTTGTAACCTCAATCCACCTTCACATTGGCGGCCTTGATCATCGGCCACCATTTTGCAATCTCCGCCTTCTGCCAGGCGCCGAGTGCTTCCGGTTTCAACTGGTCCTTTGGCGGCATCTGCAAGCCGAGATTTTCAAGCTGCTTCTTCACCGCGGGATCGTTCAGCGCCTGGATCACCGCGACGTTGAGCTTGTCCACGATCTCCTTCGGCGTGCCCTTCGGCACCCAGAGGCCGGACCACAGCGTCATGTGGAAGCCCGGCAGGCCGGCCTCGTCGACCGTCGGGACCTCAGGCGCGTTCGCGACCCGCTTGGAATCGGTGACCGCATAGGCGCGGATGTTGCCAGCGCGGACCTGGTTGATCGAGTTCGACGTCTGGTCGACGATGATATCGATCTGGCCGGCGACGAGGTCGTTCAGCGCCGGCCCGGTGCCGCGATACGGCACGTATTGCAGCTTGATGCCGGAGACGTTCTCGAAATAGAGCCCGGCGATGTGGCTGCCGCTGCCGGCGCCGGCGGTGCCCGCGGTCGGCGGCGCCGGTCGCGACTTCAGCCACTCCAACAGCTCCTTCAGCGACTTTGCCGGTACGGCATTCTTGCTGACGATGATCATCGGATTGCTCGGCAGCAGCACCACCGGCTCGAGATCATCGACGAGGTCGTAGCCGAGCTTGTAGATCGCGCCGTTCGCGACATGGGTGCCGAGATGGCCGAACGAGACGGTGTAGCCGTCCGGCGCTGCGCGCACCGCACGGCCGACGCCGAGCGAGCCGCCCGCTCCGGTCACGTTCTCGATCAGAACCACTTCGCCGAGCGACTGCTTCATGCGCTCGGCGAGGATGCGGGCCATCGCATCCGACGGACCGCCGGCGGCGAACGGCACGACGATGGTGATCGGGTGCGCGGGCCAGGATTCCGCCGAAGCGCTCCCGGAGAACGCCAACATCGCCAGCACGGCCAGAACGAGCTTCCGCATCACGCGCTCCCCTCAATCTTCCTTGTCGTATCATTTTCGAAGGGCCACCTTTCGACAAGATGGCCCTTCGGACGAGGCGTCAGAACTGCGAGAAGTCGATCGGCTTGTGCCTGTCGAGCGCGCGGGTCACCGGCGGCAGCGGGTATTTCAGGCCGCTGGCGCAATTGAACAGCATCACGCGGTCGGCCTTGGTGACGCGGCCGTCGGCAAGGCTCTGCTTGTAGGCGGCATAGGTCGCAGCCCCCTCGGGGCACAGCAGCAGTCCCTCCTCGCGCGCGACCTCGTTGAGGGCGGCGGTGATCTTGTCGTCGTCGACCGCGATCGCAAATCCCTTGCTCTCGCGCACCGCCCGCAGGATGAGAAAGTCGCCGATCGCCTGCGGCACGCGGATGCCCGAGGCGATGGTGTGAGCGTCCTCCCAGCGCGCCGCATGTTCGGTGCCGGCCTCATAGGCGCGCACCATCGGCGCACAGCCGGAGGCCTGCACCGCGACCATTCGCGGGCGCTTCGAACCGATGAAACCGATCTTCTCGAGCTCGTCGAACGCCTTCCACATGCCGATCAAGCCGGTGCCGCCGCCGGTCGGATAGAAGATCACGTCGGGCACGTCCCAGCCGAGCTGCTCGGCGAGCTCGAGGCCCATCGTCTTCTTGCCCTCGATCCGGTAGGGCTCCTTCAGGGTTGAGGTATCGAACCAGCCGACTTTTGCTTTTCCCTCGCCGACGATCTTGCCGCAATCGTCGATGTAGCCGTTGACGCGATAGACAGTGGCGCCCTGCAGCTCGATCTCGCTGACATTCACCTCCGGCGTATCCGCCGGACAGAAGATCGTGGTCTTGATCCCGCAGGAGGTCGCGTAAGCCGCGAGCGCCGCGCCGGCATTGCCGTTGGTCGGCATCGCCATGTGCTTGATGCCGAGTGCCTTGCCCATCGACACCGCCATGACGAGGCCGCGCGCCTTGAACGAGCCGGTCGGCAGCCGCCCCTCGTCCTTGACGATGATCTCGCCGCCGCCAAGCCGCGCGGAAAGCTTCGGCAGCCGGATCAGCGGCGTCGTGACTTCGCCGAGACTGACGATGTCCTTGCATTTGCGCACCGGCAACAGCTCGCGGTAGCGCCACAGGTCGGCGGGGCGCTCGGCCAGCGCGTCCTTGGTCAGCGCCTTCTTCACCCCGGCGAGATCGTAGTGCACCAAGAGCGGCTTACCGGCCTTCGAGAGGTTGTGCACCTGATCGGCCGCATAATGATCGCCCTCCATCGCGCATTCGAGATGGGTCACGAAAGTCGGGCGTTCGATGGTGAGGTTGTCGTTGTCTTTCACGAGATGCGCTCTTTCTTGTTCTTTGCGAGTTCGTTTTGCCAGACCTGTCACCCTTGAGGAGCGCGAAGCGCGTCTCGAAGGGCGACGAGCCCTGCTGCTCGATCCGGGCCGTGCATCCTTCGAGGCTCGCTGCGCGAGCGCCACCAGCGACAACGGCAAAGCCGTTGCGCGGGGATGACGGAGCCGAGACTAGATATTCAGCACGCGCCCGTAGGCGTCGAGCACCGCTTCCTTCATCATTTCCGACAAAGTCGGATGCGGGAACACAGTGTGCATCAATTCCTCCTCCGTGGTCTCCAGATTCATCGCCACCACATAGCCCTGGATCAGCTCGGTGACCTCGGCGCCGATCATGTGCGCGCCGAGCAGCTGGCCGGTCTTCTTGTCGAACACCACCTTGACGAGGCCCTGGTCCTCGCCGAGCGCGATCGCCTTGCCGTTACCGACGAACGGGAAGCGGCCGACGCGGACCTCACGGCCGCCTTCCTTGGCCTTAGCTTCGGTGAGGCCGACGGAGGCGACCTGCGGGTTGCAGTAGGTGCAGCCCGGGATCAGCAGCTTGTCCATCGGATGCGGATGCAGGCCCTTGATCGCCTCGATGCAGATCACACCCTCATGCTCGGCCTTGTGCGCGAGCATCGGCGGTCCCGCGACGTCGCCGATCGCGTAGATGCCGGGGACGTTGGTCTTGCCGAGACCGTCGATCACGATGCAGCCGCGGTCGGTTTTGACGCCGAGCTTCTCCAGCCCGAGATTCTCGATATTGCCGACCACGCCGATCGCCGAGATCACGCGCTCGAATTCCTTGGTCTGGGGCTGGCCCTTGCCGTCGTCGATGGTCGCGACCACGCTGTCGGCCTTCTTCTCCAGCTTTGTCACCTTGGTCGAGGACATGATCTTGATGCCCATCTTCTCGAACCGCTTGCGCGCCAGCCCCGCGATCTCGGCGTCCTCGACGGGCAGGATCTGCGGCAGCACCTCGACCACGGTGACATCGGCACCCATGGTGTGGAAGAACGAGGCGAACTCGATGCCGATCGCGCCGGAGCCGACCACCAGCAGCGACTTCGGCATCCGCTCCGGCACCATCGCCTCGAAATAGGTCCAGATCAGCTTCTTGTCGGGCTCGAGCCCGGGCAGCACGCGCGGCCGCGCGCCGGTTGCGACGATGATGTGCTTGGCCTGGTAGGTACCCTCGCCGCTGGCACCTTTCGGCGCCTCGACCGCCGACTTCTTCACCGTGATCTTGCCGGGCGCGTCGATCGTGGCATCGCCCCAGATCACCGTGACCTTGTTCTTCTTCATCAGGAAGCCGACGCCGTCGTTGAGGCGCTTCGAGACCCCGCGCGAGCGCTGCACCACCGCCTTCGGGTCGAACGAGACGTTGTCGGCCGACAGCCCGTAATCCTTGGCGTGCTGCATGTAGTGGTAGATCTCGGCGGAACGCAGCAGCGCCTTCGTCGGGATGCAGCCCCAGTTCAGGCAGATGCCGCCGAGATAGGATTTCTCCACGATTGCGGTCTTGAAGCCGAGCTGAGCGGCCCGGATCGCGGTCACGTAGCCGCCGGGGCCGGAGCCGATGATGATGACGTCAAAGGATGTATCGGCCATGGCGGCTCCCGTTCAACTCAATCTGTGGCGCCGCGGGCGCGGCTTCTTGCGATCAACGACCTGACCAGCCATTCGAGCCCGATCACCACTGCCATGATAGCCAGGGCGGTCAGCACGATCGGCTGGGCGATGTTCCGCGCCAGCTGTTCGCCGGCGAAGAACGCGGAGTGCAGAAAATCCAGTCCGACCGGATTGAGCACCAGTGCGGCCGACAGCAATAGCGAGATCCAGGGCCAGCGCGTGCGAGCCGTGCCGGCCATTTATCCGTACTCCTGCCATACCGCACCGAGGAACACGGTCCACGCCAGCGCCAGCACAGCGGCGCCGATCATCATGATCCTGAACTGGATCGTCGATATCAGGTCGCGGTTGACAGCGAAGAGCAACGCGACGGCGATGGCGGCGAGCAGGACGTACGGACCGTAGATCGCGTACATGGCGGATGCCCGTCACACCATCATCATCACGGGACTCTCGATCAGCTGCTTGAAGGCGCCGATCAGCTCGGCGCCGAGCGCACCGTCGATCGCGCGGTGATCGCACGAGAGGGTCACGCTCATCATGTGCGCGATCTCGATCTTGCCGCCACGCACCGCCGGACGTTCCTCCGAAGTGCCGACCGCAAGGATCGAGGCATGCGGCGGGTTGATCACGGCGGTGAAGTGGTTGATGCCGTACATGCCGAGGTTCGACACCGCGGTGGTGCCGCCCTGGTATTCTTCCGGTTTCAGCTTGCGGGCGCGGGCGCGCGCGGCAAAATCCTTCATCTCGTTGGAGATGGTCGACAGCGTCTTGGTCTCGGCCTTGCGGATGATCGGCGTGATCAGGCCGCCCGGCATCGCCACCGCGACGCCGACGTCGGAATGCTTGTGCTTGAGCATGCCGCCCTCGGTCCAGCTGACGTTGCAGTTCGGGATCTTCTGCAGCGCGACCGCCATCGCCTTGATGACGAAGTCGTTGACCGAGATCTTGTAGAGCGGCTTCTTCTCCTTGTCCTTCGGCGCAGCCGCGTTGATCTCCTCGCGCGCGGCGAGCAGCTTGCCGATGTCGCAGTCGATGGTGAGGTAGAAGTGCGGGACGTTCTGCACCGAGGCGGTGAGGCGCTGCGCGATGGTGCGGCGCATGCCGTCATGCGGCACAACCTCGTAGGAGCCCGGCTCGAACAGCGCCAGGATCTGCTTGTCGGACATTGACGGCGCGATGCTGGGACCCGTGGCGGCCGGCGCAGCCGCCGGCGCCTTCAGGCCCTTGCCGGACTTGGCGTCGTCGACGTCGCGCGCGATGACGCGGCCGTGCGGACCGGTGCCGGTGATGCGGCCGAGATCGATGCCGGCTTCCTTCGCAAGCCGGCGCGCCAGCGGCGAGGAGAACACGCGAGCGTGGCCATTGGCCTGCGCGGCCGGTGCAGCAGCCTGCGGCGCAGCGGCGGGCGCTGCGGCCGGCTGCGACGCCGGCGCAGGCGCCGCGGCAGGTGCAGCCTGAGCGGCGGGCTTCGGGGCCTCGGCGGGTTTGGCGGCCGGTGCAGCGCCCGCTCCGGCGCTGGCAGCCGCCTTCACGTCCTCGCCGTCACCCGCCATCACGGCGATGACGTCGTTGACCGGCACGTCCTGGGTGCCCTCAGGCACCAGGATCTTGGCGATCGTGCCTTCGTCGACCGCCTCGACTTCCATCGTCGCCTTGTCGGTCTCGATTTCCGCGATCACGTCGCCGGACTTGACCTTGTCGCCCTCTTTCTTGAGCCACTTGGCGAGGTTGCCCTTTTCCATCGTCGGCGACAGCGCGGGCATGAGAATATTGATCGGCATTGTCAGTGACCTTGTTGCGACCGCGGTTTGGTTTGGCCCATGTCGGTCGGCCGGGCGATTTCGGCTTCGAACATCTCGACGATGCGCGCGAGCGCCTCGTCTTCGGTGTATTCGCTCTCGCGCGAATAGGCGCGTGCAGCGTGGCGGGCGATGTCGACGAGCATCAGCCCCCACATGTCCGGCTCCTCGAAGGCGCGCTGAAACGCGATCGACAGACCGCCGTCGACGACGAAGGCGCGCAGCACCTCCACGGCGTCGTCGCGGCCCATCACGTCGGGCGGCAGCGGCTGCTCCTTGGGACCGGCCATCGGCGTTACCGGTACGACACGGCCTTGGCGGCCGCGACCACCTCGGCGACGGAGGGCAGAGCGAGCTTTTCGAGGTTCGCGGCATAGGGCATCGGGACGTCCTTGCCGGAGACGCGCGCGACCGGCGCATCGAGATAGTCGAAGGCATGCTCCATGATGCGCGAGGCGACCTCGGAGCCGACGCCGCTCTGCTGCCAGCCCTCCTCCACCGTCACCGCACGGCCGGTCTTCTTCACCGAATTGATGATCGTCTCGGTGTCCATCGGACGGATGGTGCGGAGATCGATCACCTCGGCCTCGATGCCTTCCTTGGCAAGTTCATCGGCGGCCTTCAGCGCATGGGACATGCCCATCGCCCAGGAGACGATGGTGACGTCCTTGCCGGCGCGCGCGATCCGCGCCTTGCCGATCGGCACAACGAAATCGGGCAGCTTCGGCACCTCGCCGGTGTGGCCGTACAGCATCTCGTTCTCGAGGAAGACCACCGGATTGGGATCGCGGATCGCGGCCTTGAGCAGGCCCTTGTAGTCGGCGGCCGAGTACGGCGCGATCACCTTGAGGCCC
Source organism: Bradyrhizobium sp. USDA3010 (assembly GCF_056429065.1). Lineage (NCBI taxonomy): Bacteria > Pseudomonadati > Pseudomonadota > Alphaproteobacteria > Hyphomicrobiales > Nitrobacteraceae > Bradyrhizobium > Bradyrhizobium sp. USDA3010. The sequence goes on along the minus strand of NZ_JBWJZD010000032.1, from coordinate 8,866 downwards.
GGGATCTGCGAGTACCAGGCGGCGTAGTCCTGGCTGTGCTGGGCGGCAACGCGCGCGGCGGCGCCGTTCGGGCCGCGGAACACGATCGAGCAGCCCATCTGGCCGCCGGACATATACAGCGTCTTGGCGGCGGAGTTGATGATCTGGTCGATCGCCTGCATCGCGAAATTCCAGGTCATGAACTCGACGATCGGCTTTAGCCCGGCCATCGCAGCGCCGACGCCGACGCCGGCAAAGCCGTGTTCGGTGATCGGCGTGTCGATCACGCGCCGGGCGCCGAACTCCTGCAACAGGCCCTGCGTCACCTTGTAGGCGCCCTGATACTCGGCGACCTCCTCACCCATGATGAAGACGTCGCCGTCGCGCCGCATCTCCTCGGCCATCGCATCGCGCAGCGCCTCGCGAATGGTCTGGGTGACCATCTCGGTCCCCGCCGGAATTTCCGGGTCGGGCAATGCCTCGCTGACCGGCGCGGCCGGCACCTTCGGCGCGGGCTGCGGCGCTTCCGCCTTGGCTTCTGCGGCAGGAGCCTCGGCGGCCTTCGGCTGCGGCGCTGGTGCGGCAGGTGCCTTGGCGAGGTCGGCGGCGCTTTCGCCGTCGGCCAGGATGGTAGCGATCGGTGTGTTCACCGCAACGTCGGCGGTACCTTCCGGAATCAGGATCTTGCCGAGCGTGCCCTCGTCGGTCGCCTCGACCTCCATCGTCGCCTTGTCGGTCTCGATCTCGGCGATGACGTCACCAGACTTGATTGTCTCGCCTTCCTTTTTCAGCCATTTGGCGAGGTTGCCCTTCTCCATGGTGGGCGACAGCGCAGGCATCAGCACTTGAATGGGCATATCAGCTCCCGAAATCGGTCTTGAGATTCTTCTGCGCGGGTGGGGTCAGCGGTAGATGTCGGTGTAGAGCTCGGACGGATCGGGCTCCGGATCGTGCTGCGCGAAGTCAGCGGCTGCGTTGACGATCTCGCGCACCTCGGCGTCGATCGCCTTCAAATCCTGCTCGCTCACGCCTGCCGCCAGCAAGCGGTTGCGCACCTGCTCGATCGGGTCCTGGTCGTGGCGAACCTTCTCGACCTCCTCACGGGTGCGGTACTTCGCCGGATCGGACATCGAATGGCCGCGGTAACGGTAGGTCTGCATCTCGAGAATGATCGGACCGTTGCCGCCGCGGCACCATGCCGTGGCCTCATCGGCGGCGGCCTTCACGGCGCGCACGTCCATGCCGTCGACCTGCCTGCCCGGAATGTTGAAGGAGACGCCGCGCTTGGAGAAGTCCTGCTGCGCCGAGGCGCGCGAAACCGCGGTGCCCATCGCGTAGCGATTGTTCTCGATGACGTAGATCACCGGCAGCTTCCACAACTCCGCCATGTTGAAGCTTTCGTAGACTTGGCCCTGGTTGGCCGCGCCGTCGCCGAAATAGGTCACGCTGACGTTATCGTTGCCGCGATAGAGGTTGGCGAATGCAAGGCCGGTGCCCAGAGACACCTGCGCGCCCACGATTCCGTGACCGCCGTAGAAATGCTTCTCCTTGCTGAACATGTGCATGGAGCCGCCCTTGCCGCGGGAATAGCCGCCGCGGCGTCCGGTCAATTCCGCCATCACGCCCTTGGCTTCCATGTCGCAAGCCAGCATGTGGCCGTGGTCGCGGTAGCCCGTTATGACCTCGTCGCCCGGCTTCAGCGCCATCTGCATGCCGACCACGACCGCTTCCTGGCCGATATAGAGATGGCAGAAGCCGCCGATCGCACCCATGCCGTAGAGCTGTCCGGCCTTCTCCTCGAAGCGCCGGATCAGGAGCATGTCCCGCAGAGCCTTCAGCTCCTGCTCCCGGGAGAATTCGGGCGGAGAGCCGGCCTTCTCCTGCCCTGATTCCTTTGCGACGGTTTTCTTGGGTGTGGCCATGGCAATTCCGGGTGAGAGAAGTCGAAGAACCCTCTCTAACCCAACTCAAATCGCCTTGGAAGGATTGCATTCGCCGGATGGAATTTTGCTATGCCGCACTGCAACGCGGCGCGACATTTTTGTGATGTTGATTGATCAATTTTGAAATTTGAAGAACGGGCGCGAGTTAATTTCGGACAAGCGCTGTCCAAAAATCACTGCCGGTGTCAGTTCGCCTTGTTGATCCGAACCAGATCGCGCGGATTGGCGTAGTCGAGCTGGAAGCGCGCACGCTCGTCCAGCATGTCGGGATCGACCCGGTCCGACCGCAGCAGCGACACCCGCTGCTCGCCCTCGGCCCTTTCCTTCTTCAAGCGCGCCAGCTCCGAGGTCAGCGCGATGATTTCCTGGTCGAGCTCCTGCCGCGCGTTCAGGCCGTATTTGCCAGTATAGGCGTTGACGCCGAAATAGCCGACCATCAGCGCCGCCAACGTGTAGAGGGCGAGCCCGGTCAGAATCGATTTGAGGCGTGTGCGGGAAACCATGGCCGCGAAGATGCGGCCATGCGGTTAACGGAGTGCTAAACCAGAGCGTTTTCGAGCGAAGCCTGTCCCGGACTTGATCCGGGATGGATAGCGGTTCGCGCGCAGAAAACCCGTCAAAACAACAAGCCTGGAGTCCCGCTCCGATTCAATCGGAACGGGGCGCCGGGTCAGCCGTTCTGCTTCGCGACGAACGCAGCGAAGGCGTCGAGGTACTGCTGCAACACCGCCTTGAGCGCTTCCTTGGTCAGTTCGCCCTTGTCGTCGAAGGCGTCGCCGACGCCGTTCAGATAGGTCTCCGGCTGACCGAGGATCGGGCCGGAAATGCCCGGCAGGATGTTCTGCAGGTGCTTCGCCGCGCTGACGCCGCCGAGCGGGCCCGGCGAGTTGGAGACGATTCCGACCGGCTTGCCGATGAATGAACTCTTGCCGTAGGGCCGCGAGGCGACGTCGATCGCGTTCTTCAAAACTCCCGGGATCGAGCGGTTGTATTCGGGGGTCACGAACAGCACGCCGTTCGACTTCTGCAGCTTCTCGCGAAAGGCCAACCAGTCGGCCGGCGGCGCCGCCTCGAGGTCCTGGTTGAAGAAGGAAATGCCCTCGAGGGTCGTCACATCGAGCTTCAGCGAGGCCGGCGCGAGTTTGGCCAGCGCATTGGCGATCTTGAGCGAGAAGCTCTGCTTGCGGATGCTGCCGACGATAGTGACGATGTTATAGGCCATTACAAAATTCCCCTCGGGTTGCGCGTAAGACAGGTGCACTTCACCTACCGGCACGCCAAGAAAGATGCAAGTGCATGGATTGTCTAATCCCGGAAACGCAGCGTTTTCAAAATTGGGCTGGACGCGGGCCCTCGGCCGTCCGGCCGGCCCCCGCAACACCGACATAGACCTGTGTAACAAATTGCCGACATCTTCGTCCGAGCATACTGCCGCGGATTCCCGCTTCCTCCGCCGAGGCCGAGAGACAATACAATGCGAGAGCGCAAGATCCGGGTTGCAATCCTGTTCGGTGGCCGTTCCGCCGAGCACGACGTTTCGCGGGCGTCGGCAGCAAACGTGCTTCGCTCGCTCGACCCGGATCGCTATGACGCCACGGCGATCGGCATCACCCGCGATGGCCGCTGGATCGTCACCGACGCGGGAAACGGCGCCCGCACCGGGAGCGGCGCGCTGACCATTCCGGACCAGGGACCGCAACTCGCCTTGCTGCCGGGCGGACAGGGCCGCGTCGTGGTGCTGCAGGGACCGGCGGCGGGACCAACGGAATTGCCGGCGTTCGACGTCGTCTTCCCGGTCCTGCATGGACCGAACGGCGAGGATGGCACGGTGCAGGGCGCGCTGGAATTGTCGGATGTCGCCTATGTCGGCTCGCGCGTGATGGGCTCGGCGGCCGGCATGGACAAGGACGTCGCCAAACGCCTGATGCGCGAGGCGGGCTTGCCGATCGTCCCCTTTGTCGCGATGTCGACCGTGACCCCCATCAGCTATGACGACGCGGTCAGCGCCGTCGGGTCGCAGGAGGTCTTCGTCAAGCCCGCCAACATGGGATCATCGGTCGGTGTGTCGAGGGCGCGCACCGCGGAGGAGTTCGAGGCCGGCTGCAGACTGGCGTTCCGCTTCGACACCAAGATCCTGATCGAGCGCGGTGTCGCGCCGATCCGCGAGGTCGAATGCTCCGTGCTCGAGGATGCCGAGGGCCGCGTCCGCGCCTCCCAGCTCGGCGAGATCGTTCCGTCCGACAAGCACGGCTTCTACTCCTACGACGCGAAGTATCTCGATGCGGACGGCGCGCTGCTGCAGGTGCCGGCCAATGTGCCGGCTGCCGTCGCCGAAACCATCAGGGAGCTCGCCATCAAGACATTCCGCGTGCTCAGCTGCGAAGGCATGGCGCGGATCGACTTCTTCCTCCACGGCGAGCAGGCATTCGTGAACGAGGCGAACACCCTGCCGGGCTTCACCAACATCAGCATGTATCCGCGGCTGTGGGAGGCCAGTGGCCTGCCGCAATCCGAGCTGATGGATGTCCTGATTAGCCACGCCCTGGAGCGTCACAAACGCTCCAGGAAGCTGGTATTCGAGCGCGACTAGAGCGTTTTCGAGCGAAGTGGGTGCCGGTTCGCGTGAAGAAAGCGCGTCAATGCAAGAAGCAGGAGCTTCGGTTCTGATTCAATCAGAACCGAATGCTCCAGACGCGGTTCGTTACGCGCCCTTGTTCGGGTTGATCAGGAATTTCTCGCCGGTGGCGCGCTTGCCGTAGACCGCGATGTTGTCGAGCTGCAGGGCCTCCTGCAGCGACACCACCTTGGTGTAGTGGCTGGCGAAAGTCGTCTTCAGCTCGGCCACCACGCGCTGGCGCAGCTTGTTGCCGGCCTCCGGACCGATCTTCATCAGGAACGGGAACAGCAGCCAGCCGCCGATGCCCCAGGCCATGCCGAAGCCGCGCGGCAGCTCGATGTCGCGGGTATCGAGGCCGCCATAGACGTAGACCTGCTTGTGCACGTTCGAGCCGTAGCGGCTGTAGACCTTGGCGGTCTTGTTGATCGCGGTCTCCATCGCGACCAGGATCTGGCCCGCGAGCTTGCCGCCGCCGATCGCATCGAACGCAATGGTCGCGCCGGTCTCGACCAGCGCGCCGGTGACCTTGTCCATGAAATCGGGCGCGCTGGAATCGACGACATGTTTGGCGCCGATCTTGTGCAGGATGTCGGCCTGCTCCTTGTTGCGCACGATGTTGACGAGGCCGATGCCGTCCTTGAGGCAGATCTTGTTGAGCATCTGGCCGAGGTTCGACGCTGCCGCCGTGTGCACCAGCGCCTTGTGTCCCTCGCGCCGCATCGTCTCGGTCATGCCGAGCGCGGTCAGCGGATTGACGAAGCAGGACGCGCCTTCCGCCGGCGTGGTGCCGTCGGGCAGCGGCAGGCATTCGTTGACGCGCAGCGTGCGGTATTGCGCATACATCGCGCCGCCAATCATCGCGACGGTGCGGCCCATCAGCGCTTTCGCAGCGTCCGACGAGCCGGTCCTGATCACGACACCGGCACCTTCATTGCCGACCGGCATCGACTCGTCGAGCCGTGCAGCGAGGCCAGGCAACGCCGCTTCCGGTACGCGCGCGGTCACCACAGGCAATTCCTTGCTGCCGGAGACCTTTGCCGCCGCCATGTTGGCCGGGCCGATCAGAAGCCCGAGGTCGGACGGGTTGATCGGGGTCGCCTCGACCCGGACCACGACCTCGTCGGGACCGGGCTCGGGGGTCGGGACATTGACCAGCGACAGTTCCAGCTCGCCGTCCTTCTTGAGCAGCGAACGCAGTTGCAGACCGCTCTTGCCGTCACTCATCCCGACCTCCCTTTTTTGCGTCTTGTTCAGTCCCGATCAGTTGGGGCGCTAGGCGAGCGCCTTCAAGGCCGCCCTGCCCGCGTATTTCGCCTGGGTGCCGAGCTGCTGCTCGATGCGTAGCAACTGGTTGTACTTGGCGGTGCGGTCGGAGCGCGCCAGCGAGCCGGTCTTGATCTGCCCGCAATTGGTGGCGACCGCGAGGTCGGCGATCGTGGCGTCCTCGGTCTCGCCGGAGCGATGCGACATCACGGCGGTGTAGCCGGCCTTGTAGGCCATCTCGATCGCGGCAAGCGTCTCGGTCAGCGTGCCGATCTGGTTGACCTTGACCAGGATCGAATTGCCGCGGCCGTTCTTGATGCCGTCGGCAAGCCGCGTGACGTTGGTGACGAACAAATCGTCGCCGACCAGCTGGCACTTCTTGCCGATCGCATCCGTCAATTCCTTCCAGCCGTCCATGTCGTCTTCCGACATGCCGTCCTCGATGGTGACGATCGGATAGCGGGCGACCAGATCGGCGAGATAATTCACCTGCTCCGAACGCGAGCGGGTCTTGTTCTCGCCGCCATAGACGTAGGCGCCTTCCTTGAAGAATTCGGTGGAGGCGCAGTCGAGGCCGAGCACGACGTCGTCGCCCGCCTTGTAGCCGGCCTTGCCGATTGCGTTCATGACGAACTCGAGCGCGGCGTCGGCCGACGGCAGGTTCGGTGCGAAGCCGCCCTCGTCGCCGACATTGGTGTTGTGGCCGGCCTTCTTCAACTCGCCGCGCAGCGTGTGGAAGATTTCCGAACCGCAACGCAGCGCTTCGGCAAACGACGTGGCGCCGACCGGCAGGATCATGAATTCCTGGAAGTCGATCGGGTTGTCGGCATGCACGCCGCCATTGATGATGTTCATCATCGGCACCGGCAGCGTCCGCGCCGAGGTGCCCCCGACATACCGATACAGCGGCATGTCGAAGGATTCGGCGGCGGCCTTGGCGCAGGCCAGCGACACGCCGAGGATGGCGTTGGCGCCAAGCCGGCTCTTGTTCGGTGTGCCGTCGAGCTCGATCATGATCTGGTCGATCGCGACCTGCTCCTCGACGGCCTGGTCGCTGAGCGCCTCGAAGATCTCGCCGTTGACGGCGGCAACCGCCTTTTCCACGCCCTTGCCGAGATAGCGCGACTTGTCGCCGTCGCGCAGTTCCACCGCCTCATGGGCGCCGGTGGACGCGCCCGACGGCACCGCCGCACGGCCGATTGACCCATCCTCCAGCACCACATCGACCTCGACCGTGGGGTTGCCGCGGCTATCCAGGATTTCGCGGCCGATGATGTCGACGATGTCAGTCATGAGTACCTCTTGTGGCAGTGAGGGGGTCGGATGGCGGTGCTTCTAGCGCAATGCATCGAGGGGGAAAAGGCCGGGTGACGGACGCCCGATCATGGGCTAGGAGACCCCCACGGAGACCCCGAATGGTGAAGAAATCCAGCAAATCAACGACCTCCCCCGGCCTGCAACTCGGCCGTGCGGTGGAATGGCCCGACGCGCCGGAAAAGGCGCGGCTCGACCGCGTGCCCAATCCGCAGGCTGGCACCGATTATCTGGTACGCTTCACGGTGCCGGAATTCACCTCGATCTGCCCGGTGACGGGCCAACCGGATTTCGCGCATCTGGTGATCGACTACGTGCCGGGCCGCTGGCTCTTGGAATCCAAATCGCTGAAGCTGTTCGCCGCGAGCTTCCGCAATCACGGCGCATTCCACGAGGATTGCACGGTCATGATCGGTCGGCGGATATCAGACGAGGTCAAGCCGAAATGGCTGCGCATCGGCGGCTACTGGTACCCGCGCGGCGGCATCCCGATCGACGTGTTTTTCCAGACAGGCCGGCTGCCGAAGGGCCTCTGGGTTCCCGATCAGGGCGTCGCGACTTATCGCGGGCGGGGATAGGTCGGGCCCCCTTCGGTTCGCCACGCCTGCTGATCTTCGGAAACCGGCGCAGAAGCCGACATGCATGTCGGCCTTGGGCCAGGAACTGACGTGGCGCTCCCTTCGATGTGTGATATGTTCAATAATGGCTGCTCCGATAATGGCTGCGCCAATGTGGCCGAAGCGGCCACGATCGAAGACGATTGGCACGCTCGTTATCGACGGCGCGTAACCTGGCCGACTACGAGCTATCGTTTGAAAAAGTCAGGCATAGTAAGCAGACGCGGGCATTATCGTGAGTGGGAGTAGTTCAGCACGGCGAATAGTATACTCGTATTGACGGAGGCAGATTTGGGTAGAATGTTTTTGGATTGCCGAGATTACCCAAGTGAGATGAACTGCACGATCGCGATTTCAGCTGATACTCAAAAGGAACTTCTGGAAGCGGCGGTACAACACGCTGTCGCGGTGCATGGCCATCACGATAGTCCAGAATTGCGCCATGAATTGGCGAAGATGATAAAGACCCAGTAGGCGGGCCAATCGGTCCGTGACCGCCACGAAGCGGAAGTGAATGCATGCGCCTTCAAGCTGCGCGACCCACGTAAGCGCGCTTCCTGTACGGGAGCGTCTCAGTGCTTTGGGAGAAGACGGTGACCGCTTTCAATGCTGTGCGTTTTCGAGTGAAGCCGGGGCGCGATCAAGAGTTCTTGGACGCTCACAAGACAATTGGAGCAACCTGGCCGGGTTTATTGCACGCCAACATTATTAAAACCGGTGACCGTTCCTACTGCATGATCGCCGAGTGGCAAGATATGGACGCGTGCATCGAGGCGCGGCCAGCCATGATTTCCACGCTGAATTCTTTTCGCGACACGCTCGAGGACCTCGGCAACGGTCTTGGCCTAACCGATCCGATTGCGGGTCCGGTCATCTCATCCCTGAAATAACGGTTGTGGGAATAAGCGCTTGCGTCCGATATCTCTCAAACGGCGCATGGCGGCCCTGAGGTGGAACATGACGTTTCGGCGATCTTTGCCGCGATGGGCATGCACACCTTCCATCTGATCTAGCCCGTCCTATTCGTGAGAGTGCGGCTTTTGGGCCCGATTGATGCGGCCGTACATCTGCTCTGACGAGGCGCACAGGATTGCCTTCGGCTTTTCACCGCCTGACGACCGGTACTTTGCAAC